>JALYPB010000429.1 GCA_030856585.1 Gemmatimonadota bacterium
CTCGTGCGTCTCCAAGCCAAGCCCGGCAAGGAAGCCGAAGTCGCGAAATTCCTTGAAGGCGGTTTACCGATCGTTGAACAAGAGCCGGCTACAATCACGTGGTATGCTATCAAGCTCGGACCGTCGACCTTCGGGATCTTCGACACCTTTCCCGACGATGCGGGCCGCCAAGCGCACCTTGGAGGCAGAGTCGCAGCTGCGCTCATGGCTCAAGCGCCGGAGCTATTGGCGAGCGCCCCATCCATTGAAAAGGTGGAGATCCTGGCGGCCAAGCTTCCTGGCTGACGTCTCACCTCGCGCCTGACCCGCGCATGCTGTCCCCCTAAAAATCGGCCGGTGCTCTCGCACCGGCCAGTTGCCCCTCCTGGGCTCGAGCCGAAGGCGGCCTATTGGGGCCAGCCGCAGGCCACCGGAGGTGAGCCGAAGGCGACCTTTTGGGGTCAACCAGGACTCTCCTGATCCAGCGGGGCCAGCTTGACCTATATCGAACTTCGGCAACTTGCAAGCATTCACGCGAGTTCGTGTCACCCGCTGCTGCAGTTCAGGAGCCATTATGGTGAACTTTGCCATTGATTAGACCCGCACATGCCTGCTTTGGTCTCCTCTCCACCGGAGCCTTTCTCTTTTCTGACGCTCTCGCCACCCACAATAGCTGTCGCATTTGCCAACGGGGGACCCATGCTTCATGTTGCTCGATAAAGCTCCCAAACACCCTAGCACAGCGCGACGAATTACCAGTGACCCGCTCCAGGACAGGCCGTTGTTGCGGAACAAATCGCTCGTCACAACAAGGCTAGCTACATGAGCTTACCATCAGGGTCGGCATTGGGTCCCTACGAGATCATTGAGCTGATCGGCGCAGGGGGAATGGGGGAGGTCTATCGCGCGCGCGATGTCCGTCTCGGTCGTGGCGTCGCGGTCAAGATTATGCGCGCCAGTGCTATGGCCGACGATGAGGCCACTCGCCGGCTAGTTGCCGAGGCGCGTGTTGCTGCATCTCTCAGCCACCCTCACGTTGCCCAGATCTATGATATCGGGGAGCGCGAGGGGCTCCCCTACATCGTTATGGAGCTGGTGGAGGGTATCTCGCTTGAGACGAAGCTCGCTACCGGGCCCCTGCCCATCCCGGAAATCATCACCATTGGCCAGGCGCTCACCAGCGCGCTCGCCGAGGCGCATCGCCGGCGCGTGATTCACCGGGACATAAAGCCCGCGAATATCCTCATTACGCCTACAGGACACGTTAAGGTGCTCGACTTTGGGATCGCCAAGCTTGTCGAAACCGACGCGGCGGGCAGGAACCTGAGCGTCTCGAGTACCGGCGTGGCCGTGGGCACGGCGTCGTACATGAGCCCGGAGCAGGCGCTCGGGGAGCGCATCACACCGGCAACCGACGTCTTCTCCGCGGGAGTGGTGCTCTACCGAATGGTCTCGGGAGCGCTGCCGTTTGCCGGCACCAACGTGTTCCAGATCATCGACCGGATCCTTCATGCTGACCCGCCGCCGCTCACCCGTCCCGATCTTCCGCCGGAGTTGCGCCGAGTGATCCGCCAGGCGCTCGAAAAGAAGCCGGAGGCCCGGTACCCCGATGGGGCTGCCCTGGAGGAGGCGCTCGCAGCGGCAGTCACCAGAGATGGCTCTGCTCAAGACAAAATCGGGATCGCGGTCCTGCCCTTTGAGGATCTGAGCCCTGACCGGGACAACGAGTACTTCAGCAGCGGACTAGCCGAGGAGATCACGGCAGCGCTCTCGAATATCGAATCGCTGGCCCTTGTACCGCGGCTGACAACTAGCCGCTATCTGAGTACCAGCAACGACATTCGCGCGCTCGCCGCGGACCTGAACGTGCGCTACCTGCTTCAGGGGAGCGTGCGCAAGGCGAGCGATGCGCTGCGGATCACCACGCAGCTGATCGACTCCGCCGCGAACTCAACTATCTGGGCTGAGACTTACAGGGGCACGCTCCAGAACGTGTTCGAGATACAGGAGGAAGTGTCGCGCAAGGTTGTCAGCGCCTTGATGCTCAAACTGAGCCCACGCGAGAAGGTGACGCTGGGCAAGAGGCCGACCCTCGACCCGGAGGCCTTCGACTTCTATCTCAAGGGACGGCACCATCTGGACATCGGCACGAAGCGGGACCTGGATCTGGCACTCTCGCTCTTTGACCGGGCGCTTGTGCGGGATCCACGTTACGCCGCGGCACACGCCGGTACGGCGGCAACGGCCGCCGCCTATTACGAGTACTACGATCGCACGGAGGCGTGGCTCAATCGCGCCGTCGAGAGTGCGCTCAAGGCCCTGATGTACGACGCCACGCTGAGCGAAGCCTACGCGGCGCTCGCGCTGGCATATTTCAACAAGGGTTCGGTGGACGATTCCCGCGACGCGTGCCGGCGGGCGATCGAGCTGGACCCGGAGAACTGGATAGGGTATTGGACGCTGGGGCGCATTCACTACGTCACCGGCCGGACCGAAGAGGCGATCGAGGTACTCCGGCGCGTCATCGCCCTGAAGCACGACTTCTACGTCGGCTACTTCACGCTGCGGATGGTGTGCCAGTCGATCGGCAGGGACGACATTTATCGTCCGTATCTAGGTCGCCTCATCGACGAGATTCTCCCCCGCTATCTGGAGAGGAACCCTCACGACGCTCGAGCACGGAACTGCTTCGGGGTTGAGCTTTCGATGGCCGGACGAATGGACGAGGGCCGAGCCCAGGCGGAACGAGCTCTAGCAGACGCACCAGACGATCCGATGGTTCTGTATGCGACCGCCTGCTACCAGGCAATGTTCGGCGACCGGGACTACGCACTCAAGATTCTGGAGCGGGCGATCGATGCCGGCTTTGCGAACCTGGGCTACATCGAGCACGATCCAGATCTTCGGTCGCTGCATGGGGACCCGCGATATGAGGAGCTGATGCGCGGACCGCGCTCGGCGGGTGCCCCCCTCGCACCCAAGCGGTAGGAGTCGGCAGAGAAGCTACAAGGTCCGACACCACCGAAGCTTCGAGTTGCCCCTCCTGGGCTCGAACCAGGACTCTCCTGATCCAGAGTCAGGCGTGTTGCCAGTTACACCAAGGGGCATCGGAGTCAGGAGCTGGGAGTCAGGAGTCAGGAGTCGACTCCCCAAGCAAACCGGGCTCCCTGGACGAGACCCCGCTGCTACAAATCACTAGAAGCTCCCGACTCCAAGCTCCTAGCTCCCAGCTACCATGGAGCTGAGGGGGATCGAACCCCTGACCTCCTCATTGCGAACGAGGCGCTCTCCCAGCTGAGCTACAGCCCCAATGTGGCCGGTGGTCGGCCATGAAGGACGGGAAAAGTACCGGTTGTTGCCAGTTCGGTCAACCGAACTTCCTGGCTTATAGTGGCCCCACCACGCGTTTGACCCTACCTTAGGGTCTAACCCAAATCCCCAGGCATCGGTACGTCCACCACGCTCGATTCTGCCCCGACCGACCGGCTCCAGGCCGGCCGCGATGCCCTCGCCCGCGGCGGCTGGGAGGAAGCACGCGTCTGCTTCGAGGGCTCCCTTCGGGAAGCCGAGTCGCCCGAGGCACTCGAGGGTCTTGGCATGGCGTGCTGGTGGCTGGAGGACTACGCCACCGGCATCGATGCCCGGGAGCGGGCCTACCGACTGTTTCGCCAGACCGGGGACTGCCGGGCCGCCGCCAGGGCCGCCATCTGGCTCTCCAACGACTACGCCGATTTCAGGGGTGAAACCGCCGTCGCCAACGGCTGGATCGAGCGCGCCGAGCGACTGCTCGACGGCGTGGCTCCCTCTCCCGAGCACGCATTGCTGGCCTATCAAAAAGCGCACGTCGCCCTCATGGGTCAGCGCGACCCGGTGGCCGCCCGGCGGCTGAGCCAGGAAGCCGCCGCCATCGCCCGCTCCGTGGGACCAGCGGACATGGAGATGCTCGGTGTGGCCCTGGAGGGGCTGGCCATGGTGACCGAGGGAGACGTCGCCCAGGGCATGAGCCGCCTGGACGAGGCCACCGCAGCGGCTACGGCCGGCGAGCTCACCGACCCCGGCATGATCGGCACCGCGTGCTGCTATCTGATTCGCGCCTGCATGCAGGTGCACGACTACGATCGCGCGGCGCAGTGGTGCGAGCGGGTTCGGGAGTTTGCCCGCCGCTGGAAGTTTACCCATCTCTTCTCCGCCTGCCGCATTCAATACGCATCCCTGCTCACCCTTCGGGGCGAGTGGGCCGAGGCCGAGCGCGAGATCGAAGCCCTGCGGCGGCACGTGGAACGGGTACAGCCAAGGGTGGTGCCCATCGCGCTGATCCGGCTGGCCGACCTGCGGCGCCGGCAGGGTCGCTGGGAGGAGGCCGACGCGCTCCTGGCCGAGAGCGGGTCCCATTATCTCGGGGTGCTCGGCTGCGCGGCACTCGCGCTGGAGCGCGGTGAATCCATCAAGTCTGCGGAGCTGGCCGAGGAGTACCTCCAGCGGGTGCCGACCAACGACCGGACCGAGCGGGTATCCGGCCTGGACGTGCTGGCCCGGGCACGGATCGCTGAAGGCCACCTGGACCAGGCCCGCGTCCCCCTCGATGAGCTCCGGGGTATTGCAGACACCATCGGCACCGAGCCGCTTCAGGCTACCGTTGCCCATGCAGATGGATGCTTGCTTGCGGCGGCAGGTGACCACCGGGCCGCGTGCACCCGGCTGGAGCAGAGTGCCGATCTGTTCGAACGGAATCGTACCCCGTTCGAGGCGGCCCGGTCCCGTCTCCAGCTCGCGCATTCGCTTCTCGCGCTCAGCCGGCGCGATCCGGCGACGATCGCGCTTCGGGCGGCTGGAACGACCTTCGAGCGGCTGGGAGCCACCCGCCATGCCGGCGCCGCGAGGCTCCTGCTTCAGGAGCTGGATCTCAAGCCTCACGGACCAATTGGCCCCGCCGCCAGGCTCGGTCGGCTCACCGCGCGCGAGATCGAGGTCCTCCGCCTGGTGGCGCAGGGGCTGAGCGATAAGGAGTCGGCTGTCCGGCTCAAGCTGAGCGAGCACACCATCCACCGCCACGTGGGGAATATCCTGACCAAGACCGGTCTGCCTTCCCGGGCGGCGGCGGTGGCGCAGGCGGCGAGGAGCGGGTTGTTGTAGTCGTGGTGTCACCCTAAGCCTCGCGGAGCGAGGCGAGGGGGCCGACGCACCAACGGTTCTCGATGCACGACCAGTTGGTAGGGCCACTGCAGGTTCGGCCCCCTCGGTCGCTTCGCTCTCTCAGGGTGACAACCGGATGGCCGAAAACGGCCATGCCTGGCCACTCGCGCACGTGGGCCTTTCAGGCGCGGAAGTAGCGCATACGGCGTATGATAGGTCCTCACGCTAACGACCGCGCCAAGGAGATCAGGACCATGAAGCCCACGATTTTTCGCGCCACTTTCGCCATCTGTCTGGCCTCTTCGGGTATCGCCAGTGCCCAGCAGCACGAGCACCCCCCCCAGCCTACCACGACCCAGGAGGTCGCGGGTACGCCGCTCTACGACAATCTGGGTAGCCTGCACCGCGCGATCACGACGACATCGCCAGTCGCCCAGCAGTATTTCAATCAGGGGCTCCGGTTGACCTACGGGTTCAACCACGACGAGGCGGTGAAGTCGTTCAAGGAAGGGTTGCAGCACGACTCTACCTGCGCCATGTGCTACTGGGGCATTGCCTACGCGCTCGGGCCCAACATCAACCTTCCGATGGACACCGCCGCGGCGCGGCCTGCCTACGACGCGGCCCAGAAGGCGCTGAAGTATTCCTCGAGCGCCACACCCGCCGAGCGGGTCTACATCGAAGCGCTGGCCAGGCGCTACTCGTCCGATCCGGGTGCCAACCGCGCGTCGCTCGACAGCGCGTGGGCCAACGCGATCGGCAAGGTGTCGCGCCGCTTCCCGGCCGATGACGACGCGGCCGCACTCCATGGTGAGGCGCTGATGGACCTGCGGCCCTGGAACTACTGGACCAATGGCGGACGGCCGAAGGCCCCGTCCACCCTGGAGGCCCTCCGGGTGCTGGAGCCGGTGGTGAAGCGGAACCCGGGCCACCCCGGCGCCTGCCATTACTACATCCACGCGATCGAGGCCTCGAACGAGGCCGGGAAGGCACTCGCCTGCGCCGAGCGGCTGGGCGGCGCGATGCCGGGGGCGGGACATCTGGTTCACATGCCGACCCACATCTACATCAGGCTGGGCCAGTGGGAGACCGCTGCAGACCGTAACGTCCACGCGGTTCACGCCGACGAGCAGTACATCAACGAGCGGCGGCCCACCGGCGTGTACCCCATGGCGTACTACCCTCACAACTACCACATGATGTGGTACGCGCTGAACATGCTGGGCCGGAGCCGGGAAGCGCTCGAGGCGGCGCAAGGTGTGGTCAAGAACGTTCCGGCGGACGTGGTGCGGCAGGCGCCACCGCTGGAGTACTTCTCACCTACGGTACTATTTACCTTGGCGCGATTCTCCAGGTGGGATGACGCCCTGCGTGAAGCAGCGCCTCCGAAGGACCTGCGCTACACCACCGGCGTCTGGCACTACGTGCGCGGGCTCGCCTACACGGCGCAGAACAAGCTCGATGCCGCCGCGGCGGAGCGGGATAAGCTGGTGGCCATCGTTAAGGCGACTCCGGCCGATGCCTACGCGAACCTGAACTCAATGCAGTCGGTACTGGCTATTGCGGAGAACCACCTGCGGGGCGAGATGGCGGCGAAGCAGGGGCAGATCGACGACGCGGTAAGGCAGCTGGAAAAGGCGATAGCGGGTGAGGACGAGTTGACCTACGACGAGCCGCCACCCTGGTACCTGCCCATGCGCCAACGTCTCGGCGCGGTGCTGCTCGAGGCCGGGCGGCCGGGGGAAGCCGAGAAGGCGTTCCGCGCCGACCTGGTCCGCCGGCCGGAAAACGGCTGGTCACTGAACGGCCTGGCGCAGAGCCTCCGCGCCCAGAAGCAGACCAGGGAAGCGGAAGCGGTAGACGCGAGATTCAAGAAGGCCTGGTCGAAGGCCGATGTGATGTAAGCGGGACAGCCGGACAGCCGGACAGGATGTCACCTTGAGCGCAGTGAAGGGCCGAAGCTTGAATTGAGCTCCGGCCCCCTCGCGTTGCTCGGGGTGACATCCTGGCACTGCCCCGCTGACCCGCCGTCCCGCTGCCCCGCTGCCCCGCTGCCCCGCTGCCTACTGATACTGGATATACATCGGCTTCGGATACAGCTCCAACACCTGCTGCGGTGTCATCAGCGGCTTGTCGTTCTTGTAGAACAGCTTCCAGCCGGTGTACTGCACCGGGTACCGCACTACGAACCACCGATACGCCCCCATCTTGGCCCCCGGTGGACCATATCCATCCATATCGATGACCACCTGAACCCTGGGGTCCAGCCGGATCTTCGAGGCGTTGGTCAGCATGTTCCGGGTAAACCGGTGGACCACCAGCACCTTGGGCGGGAGATCGTTCTCCTCCACGATCTTGGCCAGCACGTCTATGGCGTGATTGACCTCGCTGGCGTCCATTCGTCCCATCCAGTCCGTCCCCGGCCGCTTGCCATCCTTCATGGCGAACTCGGGGTCGAGCGACAAGTGCACATAGGGCCGCTTCAAATACTTGATCAGATGGGGGATCTCGGCCTCGACAGTGCTGAGACCCGGCTGGATGTCGAGGAACAAGATCCAGCCCCGCTGCTCTGCCCAACTCGCCACCCGCTCGACTATGCTATCGGGCATCTGCAGCCGGTACTTCTTCGCAGGCCCCGGATATCCCTGTGCCACCACGGATATCAGGTGAAGCGCCGGCAACACCTTTCGATCGGGGTCGGCTTTGGCCCATTCAGTGGCTGTCTCCTCTAGCCGGCGCAGCATCTCAGTGGAATCGATCTCGCCCAGGATTCCCATTCGCTTGGAGAGCGGGTTTCCATAGAAGGCTACGATCCGGTGTTCGGGAATGATCGCCCCGGGTAGCGGCTCGGGGGCGCCCTTCACCGGCCAGAGGGCAGAATCCGCCGGAGGCAACGTGAAGTATCTCCTCTGGGCCTTAACGGGCTTGGCCGGCTTCGCGCTGGACACCTTGGTTGAGTCGGCGGCCAGCGAGTCTACCATCGCCGAATCGGTGGAGACGGAGTCCGTGGCCGAGTCAGGCGGCACGATCGGCCGGGCAGCCTGGATCCCTCGCGGCGACCACCGTGGTGGCCCTGAGTCGGGCTGCTCGACCTGTTTGGCTCCGGCGGGGGCGTTCTCACAGCCGAGCAGGGCGAGTGACAGTAAGGCCACGGAGGCGGAGGAGCGGAAACGGTGCATTATGCCTGCGAATGAAGCGGGGAATGAGCGACTCGAGCGATGGATCGTAACGGTCTGCAAGCTCAGGGCCAAGGTTGATGGATGGCTCATGGCAGGCCGGACCATATGGGCGGCCGCCTGGTATCCGTTGCATCGATCGGCCACAGTTGCCGATCGTGCCACCGCGAGAGGAGCAGCAGCGCCAGGATTGCACCGATGAGGGCGAGCATCATGTCCCACTGAGTGTCCCAGGGATCTCCCTGGGTTCCCAGAAATGCTTCGGCCCGACCGCCGGTGGCCACTGCGGTCCAGAACTCGATCAGCTCGTAGAACGCGCTGAAGGCCAGGCAGAAGGAGATCACGAAGGCCGGCAGCCATCTGCTACCCCTCAACGGCGAGAGGCGTAGGAGGATCTCACGCGCCACAACCGCCGGCACAAAGCCTTGGGCAAAGTGGCCGATGCGATCGTAGTGGTTCCTCGTAAAACCGAACCATTCCTGCATCCGAAATCCCAACGGCACCTCGGCGTAGGTGTAATGCCCACCCACCATGAGGATCACCGAGTGCAGGGCTATTAAGGTGTAGGCCAGGGGCGTGAAGCGGAATTGAGGGTAGGCAAAGATCAGAACCGGCAAGGCGATGATGACCGGAGCCACTTCCAGACCCCAGGTGAACCGGTCGTGCGGCTTGATTCCAGACCAGACGAAGACCAGGGCGACGACGGCCAGCAGAAAGAGCTCGTAGGCCGACGGGCGGGTCCTTTTGTGGTCAACAGATGCCACGTTCATGCGAGTCACAGGGACAAGGTTGTGGGCTCACCCCGAGCAGAGCGAGGGGACCATGGCCCCACGTTTGATCGATGGTTGTAGGTGGCACCTTATTGACCTGACATGTCGCGGACCTACTTCGTCTCCCAACTGGTCCATTTTAGGTGACAACAAACGTCCGAGCCGCCATTGCCCGCGAGAAGCAGGTCAAGTTTGGCGCCGTGCCAACAGGCTGGCGCTGATTGAGCAGGGCAATCCAACATGGAAAGATCTGGGGGGCTAATCCCCATCCACGTATGGCACGTCCACCGTCATCCCGTCCCGAGCGATCACCGTCTCCGGGAACACCGCCCGGGCTTCGGCGAGCAGCTCGGCGGCGTCCCGGTTGTAGCGTGAGCTGATGTGAGTGAGCACCAGGCGCCGAACACCCGCGTCCAGCGCTACCCGGGCGGCTTCCGCCGCGGTGGAGTGGCCGGTCTCGCGAGCCCGCTCCATTTCGTCGCCACCGAAGGTGGCCTCGTGCACCAGCAGGTCGGCGCCCCGGGACGCTTCTACCACTGAAAGATGGGGCCGGGTATCGCCCGAGTACACCAGCCTGCGCCCGGGTCTCGGCGGACCAACCAGATCCGCCGGTCCGACGATGCGCCCGTCCGGCAGGGTCACCATCTGTCCCTTGTGCAGCTGTCCCCAGAAAGGGCCCTCGGGAATGCCGAGCTCCAGAGCCTTATCGGGGTTGAACCGCCCCAGCCGGATGTGCTCCACCAGCGCGTAGCCCACGGTGTCAGCCCGGTGCTCGGTCTCGAACACCTCGATCTCATACTCATCGCGCGCGAGCCTATCCCCCGGCTTGACCTCCACGATCTCCACCGGAAACTTGTTGCGCTCGATCCCGAGATTGATGGCCGCGCCGAGGATCCGCTGGGCACCCCTGGGGCCATAGAGCGTCACCGGAAGCGTACGGTCCTGCAGCCCCATGGTCCGGAGCAGGCCCGTGACACCCAGGAAATGGTCGGCGTGATAATGGCTGAAGAAGATCTCGCGGAAAGCAAACCCGACGCCGTACCGCATCATCTGGCGCTGGTTCCCCTCCCCGCAATCGAAGAGAAGCGTCTCGCCTTTGCGCTGTACCGCCATGCCGGCAACGTTCCGCTCGATGGTGGGCGTAGCAGCGCTGGTGCCGAGGAAGGTGATGCTGAGCATGGGGGGAAGATACTGACAGCGGGACAGCGGGTCAGCGTTTCCCTGGACACCGCGAAACGGCTGCCCTCGCTTCGGGTCGGGATGGCGCATGCTGCTGCTGCCCCGCCGTCCCGCTGCCCCGCTGCCCCGCTGCCCCGCTTAGAAGAGCTTCACCGTCACCGGTATTTTCCCGGGGTGCTTGGACAACTCCTCGAGCAGCTTCTTCATCCCCTGGGTCAGCTCCCGGATGTCGTAATAGAGCCCGCTGTCGGTGACGAATTTGCCGAGGGTGCCCTGACCCCGATTCATCCCGGCCAGGAGCGTGTCGAGCCGCTCGCCGGTGGCGGCGAATTGCGAGGTCATGGCAGCCAGGTTGGCGGTGATCGAATCGGTCCGCCGGGAGAAGGCCGGACTGGCCAACGTGCTGTCGAGCCGGCCGCTAAGCTGGCGAAACGCAGTCATGGTCTTGGTGATCTCGGCGGTGGGGCCCTGGTCCGGATTGCCGTAGATCTGCATAGTGCGCTGTGCCGCCTTGAGGGTGCCCTCGAGGGCGGTCAGCGTCGAGCGCAGCTGGTCGGCGGTGCGCTCGTTCACAAAGCCCTGCGCGCCGAGGAGCATGCTGTCGACCCGGTCCGCCAGCACCGCCGCTCTCCCGCTGAGACCTAGATCCTGGGTGCCCAGAATGACCCTCCCCGGGGGCAGCGGCTCACCGGCGCGGCCAGGATCGAAGTCCACCGCGTAATCGCCGACCAGGGTGACAGAGACGATCCTGGCGCTGGCGTCCACCCGGGGCCGGATCTTCGGGGGCAGGCTCGCGACCACCAGCACCTTGCCCACATCCATAAACTCGATCTTTTCGACCTTGCCGACGTTGACCCCGGAGACTCGCACCGGTGACGCCCGCTTGAGGCCGCTCACGTTATCGAACTGCATCCGGATGACGTTTTGCGAGCCGACCGACCGGCCGCTCAGCCACATCGTGCCGAACACAAACACGACGACAGCGACGACCACGATGGCGCCAACCGTCGCTTCCCGCGTATAGCGCAGATCCATGAGTGGCTCAGGCCGCCAAAGTGGGATTGTCGAAATCGCGCTCGAGGAACTCCTTGACCTTGGGGTTCGTCGAGGCGAGGAACTCCTGCGGTGTACCCTGCATCACAATCCTGCCCTCGCTCAGCAGCGCCAGTCGGTCGGCCACCCGGAACGCGCCGCGCACATCGTGGGTCACCATCACGCTGGTGACGCCCAGCTCGTCATCCAGGCGTTGCACCAGGCCGTCGATGATGTCGGCATTGACAGGGTCGAGCCCCGAAGTTGGCTCGTCGTACAGCAGATACTTCGGCTCCCCCGCGATAGCCCGCGCAATGCCCACCCGTTTCCGCATGCCGCCTGACAGCTGGGCCGGATACTTCTCGATCGTCTCCGGCGTCAGGTTGACCAGCCTGATGCGCCCGGCGATGCGCTCCCGGCAGTAGTCCGGGTCCGAATACTTGGCCTGGTCTGTTATTCCCAGGCGTACGTTCTCGAACACGTTCATGGAGTCGAACAGCGCCCCGTTCTGAAAGACGTAGCCGATGTGGGAACGCAACTCCGACAGCTCCTTCCGCTTGAGCGAGGCCACGTCCCTGCCATCCACGATTACGGTGCCCTGGTCCGGCTTGATCAGGCCGATGATGTGTTTGAGCAGCACGCTCTTGCCGGTGCCCGAGGGACCCAGCAGGGCGACCGTCTCGCCTTCACGGACCTCGAAGTCGACCCGGTCCAGCACCACCTGTTTCCCGAACGCCTTGCGCAGGCCGTGGAGCTCGATCATTGGTTCAGCAGCAGCCGGGTGAGGACCGTGTCGAGCACCAGAATCAGGATGGAGCTGGTGACCACGGCCGTGGTGGTCGATCGTCCGACCCCCTCCGCGCCCTGCTGGGTGTTGAACCCCATATAACAGGCGATGACGGTGATGGAGCCGGCGAAGAAGAACGCCTTGATGATGGAGTAGTAGGCGTCCCACGGCCGCCAGTAGTACTGCGCCCCGTAGATGAAATCGGCATCAGTCACCGGCAGTACCGCCTTCACTGAGAGCCACCCCGATAACACCCCGGACAAATTGGCCAGCACGGTGAGCGCGGGAATCATGACCAGTCCGGCCAGCACCCGGGGAATGACCAGGTGAGAAGCAGGTGAGCGTCCCAGACTCTCCAGCGCGTCGATCTGCTCGGTCACCCGCATGGTGCCAAGCTCGGCGGCGTAGCGGGCGCCGATGCGTCCGGCCAGGATCAACGCGGTCAGCACCGGACCCAGCTCCAAGATGATGGAGGAGACAACCAGGGTGCCGACGACGTAGTATGGGATGCTGCCGGTGAACTGATAGCCGGTCTGAAGCGCGGTCACCGCGCCCGCAAAGGCCGAGATCAGCATGACGATGAAGAGACTGCCGGCCCCGATGTTCCACGCCTCGATCATCATCCGGGGCCACCAGATGCGAACCTCGGAAAGGCCGCGAGCGGCATCCACGATGAAGTAGCTCAGCCGGCCCACATGCGACAGCCCGTCAAGCACCCGGCGGCCCAGCGCAGCCAGGAGCTTCACGGCTGGGAGCCGGCAATGAGGGGTCGTGGATCAGGAGTCATCGGTGGCAATCGGAAATCGGCAGTCCGGAAGCGAGTCGCCAATCAGGAGCCTGGAGCCGTGAGAAAAGGTAACCAGTTACAGCGGTTCCCGTCACCGCTGTCGAATGCCCCTGCCGCAGCACCCGAGTTCCGCCAACGCCTGCTTCGGTGGTTCCGGCGGCACGGCCGCGATCTGCCCTGGCGACGCACCAGGGACCCCTACCACGTGATCGTGTCCGAGTTCATGCTCCAGCAGACCCAGGTGTCTCGGGTCGAGGCCTACTACCATCGGTTCTTGGACCGCTACCCCTCGATAGAGTCACTGGCCGCAACGCCGACCGGGATGGTGCGGGAAAGCTGGGACGGTCTGGGCTACTATCGGCGAGCGGTCAATCTGCACCGGTTGGCCCAGGAGGTGGTGCGAGACCGTGCGGGAGTCATCCCGTCCGACCCCGCCGAGCTCCGGCAGCTGCCCGGCGTCGGCCGCTACACCGCCGGCGCGGTAGCCAGCTTTGCC
>JALYPB010000451.1 GCA_030856585.1 Gemmatimonadota bacterium
ATCGAAGGTACTCGTCTCGGCTCGTCTCTCGCAGACGGCCTTTTTTGTAGAGGAAGCCTTTGGCAGTTCGGATTGGACTCGCCTTCAATCTCAAACCAGCGGCGCCGGCTAGTCCAGCCGGGGCGAAATCCGAATCCCCTTCCTCCAACCAGTCTCGGGCACTCCGCCCGGATCTCCAGCAACCCGACCTCTACGCCGAGTGGGACGAGCCCGCCACCATTGATGCGGTCGAGCGGGCGCTGAGCACCGTCGGTCAAGTCTCTCGTCTTGAGGCCAACGCCAGCTTCCCCGCGCGGCTGGCGCTGCTCCGGCCCGACTTCGTCTTCAACATCGCCGAGGGGCTCTACGGCCCCAACCGCGAATCGCACGTCCCGGCCATCTGCGAGTTCCTCGGCGTGCCTTGCCACGCCTCGGACCCGCTGACGCTCAGCCTCGCCCTGCACAAGGCCAGGGCCAAGGAGATCCTCTCCCATCGCGGCGTGCCCACGTCTCCCTTCGTGCTGGCCAAGTCGCCCGACGATGCCCGGCACGTGGAGCTCCCGTTCCCGCTCTTCGTGAAGCCTGCCTTCGAGGGCTCGGGCAAGGGCGTCACGGTGAAGAGTCTCTGCCGCAATCGGTCGCAGCTGGTGCGCCAGGTCTCTCACCTGCTCGCCACCTACTCCGAGCCGGTGGTGATCGAGAGCTATCTGCCAGGCCAGGAATTCACCGTTGCCATTCTCGGCAACGGGCACGAAGCCCGCTGTTTGCCGATTATCGGCATGCGATTTGATATGCTACCCAGAGGTGCCCCACCGATCTATGGCTATGAAGCCAAGTGGATCTGGGACACGCCGAGCAAACCGCTCGAGATCTATGAATGCCCGGCCAACATCACGGAGAGTCTGGCCGAGGAAGTTCGGGCCGCCGCACTGGCCGCCTACCACGCCCTGGAATGCCGCGACTGGTGCCGCGTCGATATTCGCTGCGACGCCGCTGGCCGCCCGATGGTTGTCGAGCTCAACCCGCTCCCGGGCGTTTTGCCCGACCCGCGGGACCATTCGTGCTTCCCCAAGGCCGCGGCAGCGGCCGGGATGAGCTACGACGATCTCATCCGCACCGTCGCCGACATCGCCTGGCGCCGGATAAGCGGCCGTTCACTCCTGGCGGAGGTTGCCTGATGAAAGTTGCCATTCTCTTCGACGCGGGCAGCGAAGAGTGGAGTCCGCAGGACGTAGCCGCGGTCGTGGCCAACGTCCACGAAGTGCGCGACGTCCTCCGGCGCCGGGGCCACGAGGTCGAGCTCCTTCCGGTCCGCCTCGGAGATTTCCGCTGGCTCTCCCGGGCCCGACGGGCCGACCTGGTCTTCAATCTCTGCGAAGGGATCAACGGCCACGCCCGCTTCGAGGACTTCGTGGTAGGCACCCTCGAGCTCACCGGGGTCCCGTTCACCGGCTGCCGGACCTGGCCCACCAGCGTCTGCCATCGGAAGCACGTCGCCAACACGCTGCTGTCCTCCGCCGGCCTTCCAGTCCCGGCGTTCATGGTGGCCCAGGCCAACAAGGCCGCCGCGGAGTTCCCCCTGCCGGCCATCGTGAAGCCCGCGGCCGAGGACGCCAGCGTCGGCATCGACAACGGCTCGGTGTGCACCAGCAAGCGCGCGCTCAAGAAGCGGGTGGCCCAGATGCTGGAGCAGTTCGAGGAGGTCCTGGTCCAGGAATACATCCCCGGCCGCGAGTTCAACGTGGGATTTGTCGGCAAGCGGATGCTGCCCATTGCCGAGATCCGGTTCGACACCCTGCCCGACGGCACCTGGCCCATCGTGAGCTACGCGGCTAAATGGATCGAGGGGAGCCCGGAGGATGAGGGCACCGTGCCTATCTGCCCGGCCGAGCTCGATCCAGACCTGGCCAGCCGCCTGGGCCGGATCGCCCGTACCGCTTGGGAGCATCTGTCCGATGGCGAGGGATACGGCCGGGTGGACATACGGCTGAGCGCCGATGGCCAGCCATACGTGTTGGAGGTCAACCCCACGCCCGATCTGTCGAGCAACGCCGGACTGGCCCGCATGGGCCGGGCCTTTGGCTGGGGCTACGATGACCTCGTCATGCATATCGTAGACGAGGCCCTCATGCGCTCGCAGAGCCACCGCGCTGCTGTCGCTCTCGTCAGTGGGGTGTCCGCCGCTTGAGCGGCACCCTTGTCTCACCACGTCTCCGCCACCTCTCCGCAGCCGATCGAGGCCGCATCGAGGAGATCACCAGTGCGGTGGGACTATTCCGTCCGGATGAGATTCCTGTCGCACTCGAGGTCTTCGACGAAGCCGTACGCGCCGGCCCCAGGGCCGAGCCCTACAGCGCGCTGGGAGCGGATGTCGACGGCCGGCTGGCGGGTTGGATCTGCTGGGGGCCCACTCCCTGCACCCTCGACACCTTCGATCTCTATTGGATGGCGGTCGATCCGGCGCTGCAAGGCGCCGGGATCGGAACCGCGCTGGTGCTGGAGATGGAGCGCCGGCTCATCGGGCTCGCCCGGCTGATCGTGGTCGAGACCGCCGGCCGGGCAGACTATGCGGCTACTCGCCGGTTCTACGAGAGCCGGGGCTACCGGGCGACAGCAACGATTCCCGACTTCTATGCTCCGGGCGATGATCAGGTGGTGTTTGTGAAGGCGGTAGGGCGGTAGGGCGGTACGGCGGTACGGCGGTATATGGGTGAACTTGGAGGGGTTATGGCGGAAACCTGGCAGGAAGTCCTCAGAAAAAACTCGATCGCCTCGCTCGATGCGCTGGCGGTGAAGTTCGGCCCGGAGAACTTCCCCGAGCTCGACCGGCTCCGGCAGGCGGCCGATAACTTCGAGTTCCGCATCTCGCCGGCCATGGTGGACCTCATCAAGTCGCCCGACGACCCAATGTGGCGCCAGTACGTGCCCTCGGTCGAGGAGCTGGACGTGGTCGACGGCATCGTCGACTCGCTCAACGAGGACGCCGACAGCCCGGTGCCCAACATCACCCATCGCTATCCGGACCGGGCACTCTTCCTGGTCTCGCCGGTTTGCGCCACCTATTGCCGGTTCTGCACCCGCCGGCGCAAGGTCGGCGACCCCGAGAAGATCCCCATGTCCCAGTTCGAGAGCGCCTTCCGCTACCTGGAAGAGCACACCGAGATCCGGGATGTGATCATGTCCGGCGGCGACCCGCTCCTGCTCAACGACCGGCGGCTTGAAGTCATTCTGACACGGCTGCGGTCGATTCGACACATTCAGATCATCCGGATCGGCAGCCGGATCCCGTGCCATCTGCCGGAGCGGATCACGCCCGAGCTCTGTGCCATGCTGAAGCGGTTCCACCCGCTCTTCATCAACACCCACTTCAACCACCCCGACGAGCTCACCCCGGCCGCCGTGGCCGCGCTCGGCATGCTGGCCGACGCCGGCATCCCGCTCGGCTGCCAGACGGTGCTGCTGAGGGGAGTGAACGACACCCCGGCCGTCATGACCGAGCTGATGCAGAAGCTGCTCATGGCCCGGGTCCGGCCCTACTACATCTATATGGCCGACCAGGTGGCAGGCGCCGAGCATTTCCGCACCTCGGTGCAGACCGGCATCGAGATCATGCGCGCCCTCCGGGGCTGGACCAGCGGCCTCGCCATCCCCGCGTTCGTGATCGACGCTCCGGGCGGCGGTGGGAAGATCCCGATCCTGCCGGAGTACGTGGAGAGCATGAATGAGGAGGAGGTCGTGCTCAGGAACTTCCGGGGAGAGCGCTACGTGTACCGGCAGCCGCGGGAGGAAGCCGGAGTGATCGAGATGAAGAAGCCGCGGAAGCGGGCGGCGAAGCGGAAGACCGCGTAGTCATTGCGAGGGCGCATCGCGCCCGAAGCAATCCAGCGGGGAAAGAGCGGGACCCGCTGGATCGCCACGCGGCCTTCGGCCGCTCGCGATGACTGATGACTGATGACTGGTGACTGGCCACTGGCGACTGACGACTACCTCACCGAATCCCTCGCCAACGCCTTCCCCCGATCGATCCGCCACTCGCGCAGCCCGCTGAGCCAGGAGTAAGGGTCCAGCTTCACATCCTCCAGCCGGCCCTGCACCGCTGCCCGGTTCGCCAGTGCATACAGGAAGATGGCTGGGGCCTCGGCATTGAGCGTGTCCATGGCCTCACGCCACTGCCGGCGGGCGGTTGCCACGTCAGTCTCTTGCCGAGCCCGGCCCAGTAGCGAATCGAAGGCCGGATTCCCGTACCTGCCGTAGTTCAGCACACCCCACCCTGCTCTCGACCACTGTTCGGCCAGGCTCCGCGGGCTGGGCTCGTCGAGATACGCCCCGATGTAGCTGTCGAAGCGTCCCTTGGCGAGCCGCTCTTGAAACACGGGGAACTCCACGGTGGTGACGGTGGCCTCGACCCCGGCCCTCCTCCACGCCTCCTGAATCACCAGCGCGAGCTGCCGGCGAGTTGGGCTGGTGGCCGGCACCAGAATATCTACACTGAGCGGGCGGCCCCTCGCGAGCACGCTTCGGGCGTGTGCGGAGTCGAAGGCCAGGACTTTGGTGCCGTCGTCCCAGATCCAGAGCAGCTGCGACATGGGACCGGGCGGTACCCTGGTCCCCTCTCCGAACACCGCGCGTGCGAGCGTGGGTCGATCCACCGCCTCGGTCAGCGCGCGACGCACCTCCCGGTCATGCAGGACCGGATGGGGCCGTCCGGCCGCGTCGGCCAGGCGAAAGGCCAGAAAGCCATAGACCGCTGCCGGATATGTGACCAGCCGAAAGCTGGTATCCGCCGAGACGCGTTGGGCTCGGTTCGGCGCTCCGACCGCTTCCAGCAGATCGGCCTCGTGCCCAAGGACCAGGTTGAGTGCCGCATCGGGATCGGGAACAAAGCGCCAGACCGCGCGCCGGATGGCTGGACGCGTGCCCCGGGTGGCCGCGCTGTCCGCAATCAAGGTGAGCGACTGGCCCCGTCTCCAATCGCGCACCCGGTAGGGTCCACTCCCCACCAGATGCGCCACCGCTGTATCGGCCGCCCACTGGTCCCGGGGGATGGACGCCCAGATGTGACCCGGAAGGATCCGCACGTGATAGGTGGCGTCGTACAGCTGCTCGGGCGATGGCTCCGTGAAGGTGACTCGCACGGTGGTGGAGTCTTCGACTGACGCGCGGACATGGCCGGCGAGCTGCGAGCGGGCGGGGGAATCGAGCGTCGAGTCGGCGTAGGCCTCGAATGAGAAGACGACATCACTCGCCGTGACCGGCCGTCCGTCGTGCCAACGGGCGTCCGGGCGGAGATGGAAGCGCCAGCTGAGTGAGTCGACCCGCTGCCACCGCTGGGCCAGACCGGGGCGGTAGGCCGAGGGCTCCAGGGGGGAGGAGCCGGGTGCCAGATCCGCAAGCCGCTCGTAGACCTGATCGCTGATGTCCCGGCCGACCGTGTGGTCGATGAGGGGCGGCACCAGGCTGGAGGGCTCACCGGCGGCGGCGATTACGACGGTGCCGCAATCGGAACAGCCACCGCCACTCTCCGAGCAGCCGGAGAGCAGCACCAGCGCCGAGGCAGCGAGAATGCGGCCCCTGCGCACCGAGCAGGTCGTTCCGAGCCTCATGCTGCCGCTGAGATGCGGCTCAAAGAGCGGATGAAGGCCTGATAGACATCGGGCCGCCACCAATGGCGGGATTCCTGGATCTTGATCATTGCGTCGGCATGCGAGAGTGCTCCCCGATAGCTCCGGGTGGTCGTGAGTGCGTCGTAGACATCCACGATGCAGATGATCTGGGCGCTGACCGGGATCTCGTCGCCCTTGAGGCGGTCCGGGTAACCCGAGCCATCGTACTTCTCATGGTGCCACCGAATGATCGGCTTGATGTCCCAGGGAAACTCGACCGTCGCCAGGAGCTCGAGACCCCAGATCGGGTGCATCTGGATCACCCGGAACTCTTCCGGCGTCAGCTTGCCGGGCTTGTTCAGGACCTCATGCGGTATCCGCACCTTGCCCAGATCGTGCAGGTAGGCACCGATGCGGATCGTGGTCTGCTGGGCCTCGTCCAGCCCGAGCTCCTCGGCCAGAGCCACCGCGTGGCCCGCCACCCGCTCGCAGTGACCAAAGGTATAACTGTCGGACGATTCGATCGACTGGCCCCAGTCCCGCACCACCGCAAAATACGTATCCTCCAGCCGGTGGACCTTGGTGGAGACATCGACCAGATCCACCCGGGCTTCCAGCCGGCCGAACAGCCGGTGGGCCGCGTTCAGCAGCCTGAGCGCCTCCTGGTTCCGGCCCATTGCCTGGTACAGGAGGGCGAGCTCCCGCTCGGCCTCGGCCTCGCTCAGAATGGAGCCGGTGCTGACGGCCAGGTCGATTGCTGACCTCAGCCGTGACTCCGCCAGCGCGTGCCGGCCGGTTTCCCGGTAGACCCGCCCGATAACCTTGTAGGCGTCGGCCTTGTCCAGGGTGGAGCCGAGCTGGTCGAAGATGCCCAGCGCGCTTTCGGCATTCTGCCGCGCCTGGTCGTAGCGCTGGCGGGCGATGTGGACCTCGGAGTGGTTCAGCAGGCCGAGCCCCTGGAGATGAAGGTCCCCAATTCGCTCGGCGATCCCGAAGCTGCGGCGGAAGTAGCCATCGGCGTCGTCCCAGAGCTCGCGGTCGGCGCTCACCATGCCGAGGTTGTGATAGGCGATGGCGCACCCGCGATCGTCGCTCGCGCTCTCGAAGGCCTGCAGGGAGCGCTGGTAGTGGGCCAGCGCCTGCACCAGGGAGCCCTGGATGTTGGCCAGGATGCCCAGGTTCTGCTCGGTCCGGCCCCGCAGCTGCGCATCGGCACCGCCCAGCTCCAGCGCGAGGTAGAACCGCTCTCGCGCCGCCTCGATGGCACCGGCCTCGAAGTCGAATCCCGCCAGTGCATTGAGCGCCTCCGCGGCCAGCACCGCGTCGCC
>JALYPB010000466.1 GCA_030856585.1 Gemmatimonadota bacterium
GCCATACCCCAGCAGCTCGCGAAGTGTGACGTCAGATGATAGAGGAAGGGGAGGGCCGTGAAACATCCGTCAGGATGGGACCTGACGTGGGGGGTAAGGTCATCCTTTCCGCGCTCCGAGGATCAGAATACCTCCGCCGCCACTCCTCGCCGGGAGGCCAGATAGGCCTGCCTGCCTCCCCGGACCGCCTCGAGCAAGGGCGAGGGGTCGAACCGGACCGGGTCAGTGGCCGGCAATCCCGTGTCGCGAGTGGCGGCCTCACACGCTCTGCGGGCCTCCTCGTCACTGAGGTCGTAGGTGTTAAGTGAGATCCCTATGACCCGTGTCGGGTGTACCGCCGACCCGATGGTCTCATACAAACGGATGTATTCGCTCAGCGGGGGAATCCGCAGCCAGGCTGCCTCGCGGTAGTCCCCGATGTACTGCCGGCTGGTTTGATGGCAGAGAATCAGGGCATCAGGACAGGAGCCGTGCAGCAGGCCCAACGTCACCGCGGAGTACCCCGGATGATTGATGCTGCCTTGCCCTTCTACCAGAACCACGTCCGCATCCTCGGCCCCCTGCAGGACCAACCGCTCGGCGGCGCCCGCAACGAAGTCGGAGATGACGGCATCGACCGCAATGCCCCAGCCCTCGATCATGATGCCGGTCTGACCGGTCGGGACGAATCGGGTGCGCAGACCGCCGGCGTTGAGCTCCCGGGCGAGCTGAAGCTGCGCCGTCATCTTCCCCACGTTGCAATCGGTTCCCACCGTGAGAACGACATATGGCTCGACGGCCTTGGCTGCACCTGACGCCACCGGCAAATCGGCCGGGGGGCGGCGTAGATCGAATATCCGGCGGCCCCCTTCCTTGGCCCTGGCTGCGAGCAGCGGGTCGTCGCCCAGGAAGGTGTGGAGCCCGCTCCAGAGATCACAGCCACCATCGAGTGCTTCAGCAAGCCAGGTGCGCCACTCTTCCGGCAGCCGTCCACCCTGCGGAGCAATGCCGACCAGCACTGCACTGGGCCCCAGAGCCAGACCTTCGCGCATTGAGCCCACGACCGGAATTCGCCCACCGAACCCCAGGACGTCTTGGGCGGTCTTTCCGGCCAGGCCGCGGTCGAGCACGCCCACGGTGCGCTCGGGCAGATAACGGATGACGGAGTTTGCGGTCTTCGATGTCATCGGGCCGAAGTCGCCGTCGGCCAGAATCAGAAAGCGCGGAGCGGTCATGGACTAGGGGGTGACGGGAGCTGCGGCGATGGTCGGCTCCGCACCGGCGGGGATGGTGCCGCTGGGCTTGGTCTCGCTAATGGGATCTCCGTACATGTGTCCGATCAGGATGTGACGGGTGAGGACCATGACGAAGGCGAGGATGGGCACCGCAATGACCAATCCCGTCAAGCCGAAGAGCTTGCCGATCAGCAACACGCCCGCGATGGTGATGACCGGTGGCAGGTTCACCTGGCGCTCCATGACGTAAGGAGCCACGAAGTTGGCCTCGACCAGATGCACACCCACGCCGAGTGCTGCCACGGCCACGGCCTTGGCCAGACCGAGGGAACCAAGCGCGAGCAGCGCTGGTAAGAGCGTGGACAGCAAAGTACCGAAGAACGGAACGATGGCGGCGACGCCGGCGAAGATGCCGAACGCCAGGAAGTACGGCATTCCCAGCAGCCAGAGGCCGATGGTGGTCAGCACCGCCAGCAGGACCATGGCGACGAGCTGTCCCACGATCCAGGCCCGCAGGGTGCTGTTGAGGTCCCGCAGGACGCTGCGGGCCAGCTCCCGACGGTGTGGCGGGACCAGAGCCACCACCCCTTCGGTATACACCGCCGGGTGGCGCGCGAGATAAACCGCCATCACGATGACGCTGATGCCCTCAATCAGGAAGGTGACCCCGCCCTTGAGATAAGGGACCGCGGCGCCGCGGAGGAATCCGAACACCTCGCCGAGGGAGGTGGCCAAAACCCCGGGCTGAGCCGACTCGCCCGCCCTCCGACCCAGCACCGGCACTCGACGGAGAAGTCCGTTGATGTTTCGGTCGAGATCGGCGAGGAACTGAGGCAGGTTGGTGAGCAGGTCTCTCACCTGGTCGGCCACGGCCGGGGCGATCAGGAAGATCGTTCCCGCCAGGGCGCCGATACTGAGCAGAACGCCGGTGAGAAGGCCGAGCGCGGGCGGTACGCCGAGCCGCCGCTCCAGGAAGTCGGCGGTGGCGTCGAGGTACACGGCCAGGATGATGGCGAGGAACAGGATCAGGAGGACATCGATCGTCCGAACCGCCAGCGCCACGAGCACGAGGACGACGAGAATTTTGCCCAGCGGGAATCCCCGTCGCTCGGTTTCAGCTGCAGCCATCAACGCGTCTTCCCTTCGTCCCCTTCCTCGATCAGCTCGGCGTCGCG
>JALYPB010000471.1 GCA_030856585.1 Gemmatimonadota bacterium
GTGATGCACCGGATCACCCTGGAAGAGACCACGCCGGAGCAATGGGACGCCATTCTCGACCTGAACCTGCGTTCGGTCTTCTTCTGTACCCAGGGCGCGGCGCCGGCGCTCCGTGCCGCTCGAGGAAAGGTTGTCAACCTGGCGGACCTCGCGGGGCTCGAGCCCTGGCCCGGGTTTGCGGCTCATTCCGTCAGCAAGGCCGGGGTTGTCATGCTCACCAAGGTGCTGGCGCTGACCCTGGCCCCCGACGTCACCGTGAACGCGATCGCGCCCGGGGCCGTCCTCGTCCCTGACGAATACGACACCGAGGAGCGGGACCGCCTCGCCCGCGCCACCCCTCTTCGCCGGCTCGGCAGCCCCTCGGATGTTGTCTCCGCTCTGCTGTACCTGCTGGAAGGGGGAGATTTCGTGACGGGAGAGGTTCTGGTTGTCGACGGTGGACGACTCATCCGCTAGCGTCCGCTTCCGCGATGTCGTGATCGTGGGCGGAGGCTGCTATGGCACCTTCTACGCGGGACAGCTGGAGCGCGCCCGCGCCCGGGGCAAGGCAGCCTACCGCACGCTCCTGATCGTGGACCGGGATCCAGCCTGTCAGAGCGCCCGCGAGCTGGGAGAAGACGACACCCGCCGGGTGGTGACCCAGGAATGGGGCGACTTCTTCGACGATTACCTCGGCAGCGTCTCTCCGACCGCGCCTGGTGAGCCTCCCGACGCCATCGTCCCCTCTCCCCTCATGCCACATCTCATGTACGAGTGGCTGGTCCGCCGCGCTCGTGGCCGGTGGCCCGGCCGCCTCATCGAAACGCGACCGGTTCCCGTTGGGCCAGGCACACCCTACGATGCGAGCGCGCCCGATGGCACCCGTTACATCTCCTTTGCCGACTGGATCTGTCCCACCCACTGCATCGAGCCGGCCATCTGCCCGGTCATTCGGGCACCGCGGACCTGGGAGATGTCGGATGCCATGCAGGGGCTGGCCAGAAAGCTGGACCAATCGCAGCCCACCGCTGGCCCGGTGCTGTTCCTCTGCGAGCACCGCGTCTTTGGCGTGGGAATGTTCGATGTCAGCGCCGTATTGGCCGGGGACGCCATGGTTGCGGACGCCGGCGAGGAGCGGTCGCCGGTCAATGTGCTGGTCGGCACGGTGTCGAGCTGTCACGGGGCGGCGAGTCTACTGCATTTGGGGTAGAAGGCTATTGGCTGTTGGCTATTGGCCATGGGCCATTGGCTTGAGGGACTGTCATCCTGAGCGATGCACAGGACCGGCGCGACCAGTCCCGGCCTCCTGACGACGAACTCCAGCCTCCTGACGACCTTCACCAGGCACCAACGCGTGCTCCAAGCACCTAGCTCCCAGCGCCGAGCTCCCTGCTGGGAACATCCGGACGTTCTATATTTGGGATGGCGAGAGTTGTATGACGCTCACCTGGGGCAGACATGATCCGTAGCGAAGAGCTGGATGTCATCATCGTAGGCGGGGGACCGGCCGGTCTCTGCGCCGCGATGTATTCTGGGCGCGGTCTGCTGCGATCCGTCCTCCTGGAGCGGGGGGTTCCCGGGGGCGAGCTGCTTAACACCGAGTGGATCGACGACTATCCCGGTTTCGAGCACGTGCTGGGGCGCCAGCTGGCCGACCTGATGACCGCTCACGCCGTCAAGTTCGGAGCCGACATCCGGCAGGATACCGTGGAGGGGATCGTTCGGCGCGACGACGGGATCTTCGAGGTGGCCACCGCCACGGGGAAGGTCTACGAGGCCCCCACGGTCATTCTCACAGCAGGCGGCACGCCCACCAAGCTCAATGTTCCGGGTGAGCTCGATTACGCCGGCCGAGGTGTGTCGTACTGCGCCGTCTGCGACGGTGCTTTTTTCAAGGGCGAGCACGTTGCAGTCGTTGGCGGGGGCGACGCCGCGGTAGAAGAGGCGGACTACCTGACTCGCTATGCGGAGAGGGTCTACGTCATTCACCGGCGAGATCAGTTCCGCGCCTCGAAGATTCTCCAGGAGCGGCTCTTCGCCAACCCCAAGATCGAGGTGCTCTGGAATAAGCAGGTGCGTGAGTTCAAGGGTGCACCCCAGGGCCTGCGTTGGATCGACATGGTGGATACGGTGACCGGTGCGGAACAGATCCTCGACGCCACCGGCGCGTTCGTCTTCATCGGGTTCCAGCCCAATACCGGGTTGGTGAAGCAGCACGCGGAGCACGATCCCAGCGGGTACCTGATCACCGACGATCGCATGATGACTTCGATTCCCGGCCTCTTCGCGGCGGGGGACGTCAGGGCTCAGCTCACCCGGCAGATCACCACCGCCGTGGGCGACGCCACCACCGCGGCCATCGCCGTTGAGAAGTACCTGACCGACCGGAAGAGCCGGCTCGAATCCAAGGCCCAAGTCGGTGTCTGATCTGGAAGTGGTATCGCTGCCTAACGGGCAATTCGCCGAGAACTGCTACCTGGTCGCCGATCGCCGCACTCGCGAGGCGGTGATCATCGACCCCGGCGAGGAGCCGGCCATGTTTCTCGCCGAGCTGGACACCCGGGCCTGGTCGCTGAAGGCCATCTGGCTCACTCATGCGCACATCGATCACATCCTCGGCGTGGGCGCAGTGCACGCCGTCACCGGCGCGCCGATCTATCTCCACCCGCTGGACCGCCCCATCTATGACGCCTTGCCTCAATACGGGGGCTGGGTGGGAATGCAGCTGGAGAAGCCGCCGGCTCCGGACCGGGAGCTCCGGGCAGGTCAGACCCTCAAGGTCGGCGGCTTCGAGTTCGGGGTTCGGTTCACCCCCGGCCATTCGCCCGGCAGTGTCAGTTTTGTGGGTGATGGCATGGTGTTCGGTGGCGATGTCC
>JALYPB010000478.1 GCA_030856585.1 Gemmatimonadota bacterium
GTGGCAAGCAGGGCGGACAGTACGCTGACGAATCTGGCTAGCACGAGGACCTCAGAGTCAAAGAGAGGCGTCATTCCTGGGCGGAGCGAAGGATTGGGCGGCCGGCACAGCAGCCGAGGGCGGGGACTCGTTGAACCTCAGCCAGTAGCGCCCGAGCGTCTGGATGGTGTCCCGGAACTCGTCGTATCGCACCGGCTTCTCAATGCAGCTGTTGGCCCCCAACTGATAGCACTGAGCCAACTGACGCGGGTCGGCCGAGGAGGTGAGCAGGACGACCGGGGTCATGAAGGTGCGGGAGTTTCCTCGCAGTGCACGCAGTACCTCCACCCCGTCGAGCTTGGGCAGTTTCAGGTCCAACAACACCAGCCGGGGGAGCGCGGCCCCGAACCGGTGGCGGAATGCGCCGCGTCCAAGCAGGAAGTCCAGCGCTTCCTCGCCGTCGCGCGCGACCTCGATGTGGATGGTCTGTTCCAGCTGCCGGAGCACTCCCATGGTGAGCTCGACCTCCAGCGGGCTGCCCTGCACCAGGAGGATGTCAGGGGGGGGCAGCGGGGCGGCGGGGCGGCGGGGCAGTTCTCCGGTGGGTGAACTCGAGGTCACGCCTGTGATTCCCCGTCGCTGGTGCTGGCGTCATGGCTGTCCCACTGCCCCGCTGCCCCGCTGCCCCGCTGCCCCAGCGTCAAGTAAAACTTCGCTCCCGCGTCCGGCTCCGACTCGGCCCACACCCTCCCGCCGTGCTTGTGCGCAATGCGCTGGACGATGGCCAGACCGGCGCCGTTGCCTTCAAAGTCCTCCGGGCGGTGCAGCCGCTGGAACATGCCGAAGAGCTTGCCCGCATAGGTCATTTTGAAGCCAACGCCGTTGTCCTCAACGCCGAGCCCAACCTGCCCGTCGGCTTCGACCGGATGGACGCGAATGGTGGCCCGCTCGCGCGGCCGGGTGAACTTGACGGCGTTGGCAAGCAGATGCGTGATCGCAATCTTGGCGAGGCCCGGATCGCATTCCACCGTCGGCAGATCCTCGACCTTCCACTCGATGGCCCGGCCGTCGGTCGATTGACGCAGCTGATCCACCACATCCTCCACCAGTGTCGTCAAGTCGACATCCCGGCGGAGCAGGTCTTGCCGTCCGATTCGGGAGAGGCCCACCAGGTCGTCTACCAGCGTAGCCATCTGGTCGGCGGCCGAGTGTATGCGCTCGGCGTAGTGCAGGGCGCCGGGATCGAGCTCTTTCCCGTGGTCGTCCAGGAGCAGGCGGGAGAATCCAATCAGGTGCCTGAGCGGTGCCCGTAAGTCATGGGACACCGAATAGAGCAGCGTCTCGATCTCGGCTGTGGCGGCCCGGAGTGCCGAGCTCTTGTCGACCAGTCTCCGTTGCAGCTCGCCGGTTTGCAGCGCGAGCTCCTGCCTGAGTCTGGCGTGCTGAATGGCAATGGCCAGGGGCGTCCCAACCTCGAGCGCAATATCACGGTGCTCGACATCGAACGCGGCTGGCGCCAAGGCAGCGAGATTGATCTCGCCGATCACTTCGCCTTCCACCATGAGCGGAGCAGAGAGAACCGACCGCAGACCCTCGGTCTGGAGCTGACGGAGCAGGGGTGGGGGATCTTTCATTGCGGCCAGATCGTCGATGTAGCGAACCGAGCCACCCTGGAGGACCTCGACGGGCGAGAACTCCGCCATTGGCAGCGGCATGGCAGCCAGCTGAACCCCTCCGGAATAGCCGGCGATCAGCTCGGCCTCGCCACGGCCGAAGTCAAAGAGGACCACGCTGCACCGCTGGCACGGAACCATCCGGCGCACTCGCCCCAGGGCAGCGCGGCCGACGTCGGCGGGCGACTGAGCCGCGAGGATGGCCTGATCCATGTCGTGGAGCATGGCGAGCCGGTCGGCCGATCGGCGGAGCTGGTCCTCGGTACGTTTCCGCTCGGTGATGTCGGTGACCATGCCGACGGTTCCGACCAGGGCGCCATCTTTTCCAAGGATCGGGCTGGACGACACCAGTCCCCACACCTGGATGCCGTCCCGCCGCCGGAAGCGAAGGTCCTGGCTCTGTCCCGGCGATATGCGGCGACCCAGGGTGCGTTGGGCGCCGGCACGGGAATCGGGCTCGATAAAGTCCAGGACGGGCCGGCCGAGGAGGGCGCCGTTTCCATATCCCAGAAGATCGGCCAGCCGCTGGTTCACGTAGGTCATTACCCCGCGGTCGTCCGCCACCCAGATGCCTTCCTGCGCCACATCCACCAGTTGCTTGAAGCGCTGCTCGCTTTCCTGAAGCGCTTGGGTTCGTTCCTCCAGCCGGGACTGCCGTCCTTCGAACGCGGCGGCGTGCCCCAGCGCTGCCCCCATGAGACCACCCAGCAGCCGAAGCGCCTTGGCGTCTCGCTCGGAGAACGCCTGCGGCTCGGGAGAGACCACCTTGAGCAGGCCGAGTGTCTGATGCTCGTCTTTCAGGGGTACGACCAGAATGGAACGGATGCCCAGCTCCTTGTAGGCCTGGTGGGGAACCCGAGAGTCTGATTGGGTGTCATCGCAGCGCTGGAGCTCGCCGGTGCGCGCACAGAGACCCGAAAGGCTCGCGCTCAACTTGAGCCGCGGTGCCGTGGTGCCAACGTGGACCAGGGGGACCACATCTTCACCTTCGATCCCCTCGATTACCGCGCCGCTGGCCCCGGTGAGGCCCCGGCTTCGTTCGGCGATGACTCGCATGACGGTCTCCGGGTCGAGGCCCGCCGCAGAAACAGCCTTCTCCACTTCGAGCACCGCCTGGAGCAGCTCGGTGTCCAGGCGCATCGCCTCCTCGGCGAGCTTGCGCTCGGTGATATCGAACTCAGTGCCCATGTAGCCGATCTGACGTCCCGCCTCATCCCGCATCGGTTCCCAGGAGCTGGAGCACCAGCGGACCAATCCGCTGCGGGTAATCACCCGGTACTCCTGGTCCCGCAGGGCGCTCCCCTGGGCGAGCCGATCCCACTCCGCCAGGATGGCCGGCCGGTCTTCATCATGGATGTATTGGAGGAATTCCTGCTCCCGGATGTCCTCGACCGGGTACCCGGTGAGGCGCTCGAAGGCAGGGTTGATGAAGGTGAGCCGCCGATCCATGTCGTAGGCGATCACCCCCTCGCGCATGGTTGCGGTGACCGTCTGCAGCTGGCTTTGGATCTCGGCTGTGGAGCGCTCGGCCCCGCGCCGGCGCCGGTGTTCCCGCCAGAGCAGAGCCAGGAGCAGCACCGACAACGCGAGCAGCGCACCGCCTGCAAGGAGGAAGGCGCCAGGAAGCTGAATCAGAGGGACCACGAGTCCGAAGATACACCTTCGCCGGGGACCCGGCGAGGAGCTAATAGAGGGGCGCTGGCGGGCGATACAGGGCCACCCTACACTTCCCCGATGGCCTTCCTGGACACCAAGCGGGACCGCGCGGCCTTCCTGATCTTCGTGCTCGGGCTGGGTCTGACCTACGCGCTCTGGCCTTTCAGCACCGGGCTCATCGGGGCGCCGGTTCTCTACATCATGTTCGCTCCCATGTACCGGTGGCTCGTCCGGCTGGGGATAAAGCCCCGGCTGGCCGCTGGACTCGTGGTCCTTCTGGGGATCCTGCTCATCGTAGGTCCCGGGTTGTCCTTCTTGGGGGTGGTGGCCAACGAAGCCCAGGATATGGCGACGGGGGTCATCCGGAGCCCGCTGCTCACCCGGCTCCGGGAGCTTCGGATCGGCACCTACGACGTGGGGGCCCAGATCGAATCCTTCGGGTCGAGCCTGGTGAGTTGGATCGGCGCCAGTGCGGTCGGGTTGATTGGTACCGCCACCCGGCTCGGCATCCAGCTGACCATCACCTTCTTTGGCCTCTACTACCTCTTGCAGGAGCCGGAGGCAGCCTGGAGGCAGGTCCGACCCTTCATCCCGTTCTCGGCCCGCAACGCCGAGATCCTGCGGGAGCGATTCCGGGGGGTCACGATATCGACCCTCATTGGAACGCTGTTGACTGCTTCCATTCAGGGCTTGCTGGTCGGGGTCGCATTCTGGCTGACGGGCATTCCCAACGCCCTGTTCTGGGGAGTGGTCACCGTTATCGTCGCGATTCTGCCGGTGGTCGGAAGCGCTCTGGTCTGGGGTCCCGGCGTACTACACCTGGCGCTGGAAGGTCGCTACGGAATGGCTATCGCCCTGGCTCTGTGGGGCGCGGTGGTGGTTGGGAACGTGGACAATGGCATCCGTCCGATCGTTTTTCGGCGTTGGGCCCAGATCCACCCGTTCATCACCATCATCGGTGCGTTTGCCGGAATCCGGTATTTCGGCCTGCTCGGCCTGCTCATCGGACCCCTGGCCATCTCGTATTTCTTCGAGCTGATCCGGATGTACCGGGAGGAATACCTGATCGACGAAGTCGGGGGGTAAGCGGGACAGCGGGACAGGGGGACAGGGGGACAGTTGGCAGGCGGGGGTCTTGTTTCTACGCTCACCGTGACATCGTTATTGTGCTCCTTCACCCACCGACCCGCTGACCCGCTGACCCGCTGACCCGCTTCCAGAACAGGAACACCGGCACCCCCAGCAGGATGAGAACGCTCCCCTTCATCGCGTTGGCGGGGTTGGACGCGATCGATCCAACCACGACATAGAGTGCCGCGAGTATGAAGGCGAGCGGCACGAGGGGAAATCCCGGCATTCGAAAGCGGAGGGTGGAAGGCTCCCGACCGCTCCGCTCCCGCGCCCGAAAGACGAATACGGTCGACGTCACCGCAGCGAAGAAGATCCAATCTCCAAAGACTACGTAGTCCAGCAGGTCTCCGTAGCGTCCGGTGAGGGTGAGAATAACCGCCCACGCGCCCTGGAACAGAATGGCGGCGGATGGGGTCCGGTAGCGAGGATGCAACCGCGCCAGGCTGGGAAAGAAGAGACCGTCGTGCGCCATAGCCTGATAGACTCGGGGAGACACCAGGATCACGAGATTGAGGAAGCCGAAGGTCGAAATCGCGATGCCGGCGGCGATGAGGCGCCGTCCAGGCGAGCCGAGGAGCGCATCCATGGCATCGGCCGCCGGCGCGCTGCTTCGGGCCAACTCCGTTA
>JALYPB010000487.1 GCA_030856585.1 Gemmatimonadota bacterium
GTGTTGGCCCGTATCCGTGACGCGGAGCTTCGCGCCCCCGCCAATGAGCCGACGGTCGCGATTCCCGAGCTATTTGCCACGCTCACCCGGGCCATCTGGTCCGAGGCTGCGTATCCGGCCACCGGGAAAGTCGCAGTGCCGCGAAACATCACCTCGGTCAGACGCGATCTTCAGCGGCTCTACCTCAATAGCCTGATCCGGATGATCGTGAGCCCGCTTCCGGAGACCCCGGAAGACGCCCGCACCCTCGCCCGGGCGACACTCGCTGATCTGGGTGGCGAGCTGGACCGGGCGATGGCCCGACAAGTGCAGCTTGATCCGTACACCCGAGCTCACCTGGCGGATTCGAAGGAACGGATCTCCCAGGCTCTCAACGCACAGATGATTCAGACCGCCGCAACGGCAAGGTAACACTCATGCTTCTGATCGCTTTAGATCCCTCTCCTATGGTGCAGGCTGCCGTCTACATGGCAGGCGTGCTCCTCGGTTACGTACTTCTGGTGCAGCCGGATGAATGGCAAAACGCCTGGGAATCCCTCCGTAACAGCTGGTCCCAGCGCCGCAAGGACTGACCTCGGGGGGGTCGCGCCACCTCACAGGGGTGGCGTTATGATTCTCCCATGCAATCGCCTTCCGGCGGGGTAGCCCTTCAGGTCCGGAATCTCCGCAAGGCCTATAAGGATGTCGTCGCTGTCGATGGCCTCGATCTCGAGGTCTTGGCCGGCGAGTGCTTTGGCCTTCTCGGGCCCAACGGTGCGGGCAAAACGACCACCATAGAGATCTGCGAGGGGCTGAACACTCCCGACGCTGGCGAGGTGACCGTGCTGGGTCGCCGCTGGGGCAAGGACGACCGCGAGCTGCGGGAACGCCTCGGGATCTCGCTGCAGGAGACCCAGTTCTCGGAAAAGCTCACGGTGGAGGAGACGGTGCTCCTTTTCCGCAGCTTCTACCGCAGGGGCGAGTCGCCCGATGCCGTCATCGCCATGGTACAGCTGGGGGAGAAAGCCAAATCCCGGGTGGGCGGACTCTCTGGCGGCCAAAAGCAGCGGCTTGCTCTCGCCTGCGCCCTGGTAGGCGACCCCGAGCTCCTCTTCCTGGATGAGCCGACCACCGGGCTCGATCCCCAGTCCCGCCGCCAGCTCTGGGGCCTCATCGAGGGCTTCAAGTCTGCCGGGCGATCCATCCTGCTCACCACCCACTACATGGAAGAGGCCGAGCGGCTGTGCGACCGCGTGGCCATCGTGGATCACGGCAAGATGATCGCACTGGGCACCCCCCGCGAGCTCATTGCGGCGCTTCGGGCGGAGCACGTGCTGGAGTTTGCTCTGGCGGGCGACACCCGGCTGGACGAAGCTCCACTGCGGCAGGTTCAGGGGGTTTGTGCAGCGACTCATGAGGATGGGACTTACCGCCTCCAGGTGGAAGAGCTGCATCTCGCCATGCCGGGCCTGCTGGGCGAGCTGCGGCGGCAGGGCGCGCAGCTGAGCGAGCTCAGAACCCATTCGGCGACGCTGGAAGACGTGTTCGTCTCGCTCACCGGACGGCACCTGCGCGATGAGTGATCGGCGCCGCTGGACCGACTATCCGCTGGTGCAGCTCACCCAGGTGCGCTATCGCGAGTTCTTCCGGGAGCCGGAGGCGGTGTTCTGGGTCTTCATCTTCCCCGTGCTTCTGGCGGCGGGCCTGGGGATCGCGTTCCGGAACCGGGCCCCCGAGCAGACCATCGTGGCCGTGGTATCTGCGGACACCAGCGCAGCGAGGCTGGCCCAGGCGCTGCGGCGGACTCCGGACCTAGAGGTCTCCCTGCTGAGCGACTCGGCAGCGGCCGAGGCGCTTCGCACCGGAGAGGTCGCGCTGGTGGTCGTGCCTGGCGCCCGGGGGGTGGAGTACCGCTATGACGACACCCGGACGGAAAGCCGGGTGGCTCGCCTGCTGGTGGACGACGCATTGCAACGCGCCGCCGGCCGGCGCGACTCGGTGCCGGCCAGCGAGCGCCTGGTACACGAGCGGGGCTCCCGCTACATCGATTTCCTGGTGCCGGGCCTTCTGGGGATGAACCTCATGGGCAGCGGCATCTGGGGCGTGGGCTTTGCCATCGTGGATGCCCGGAAGAAGCGCCTGCTCAAGCGGCTCATCGCCACGCCCATGTCGCGGCCCCAGTATCTGGCGTCGTTTGTGCTCTCCCGCCTTACCCTGCTGGTCATCGAGGTGGGCCTTCTCCTCGGATTCGGCGCTCTGGTATTTGGGGTGCCGCTCCGCGGGTCGCTCACCGTGCTGATCACCGTCTGCCTGTTGTCGTCCCTCGCGTTCACCTCGATCGGTCTGCTGGTGTCCTCCCGGGTGCAGACCATGGAGGGGGCGTCCGGACTGATGAACCTGGTGATGCTTCCAATGTGGATCTTCTCCGGCGTCTTCTTCTCGGCCTCCCGCTTTCCCGACTCCCTCCAGCCATTCATCCAGGCCCTGCCCCTCACGGCAGTGGTTGACGCCTTACGGGCCAACATCCTCCGCGGTGCCGGCTGGGAGGCGCTGGCCCCGGATATGGGGATCATTGTCGCGTGGATGGTGGTGAGCTTCCTCCTGGCCCTGCGTCTATTCCGCTGGCGCTAGGACCGTGCCCAACGGATAGGGTGATCGAGGGGATTAAGCTTTACGGCGCAGGATCGGTGATGGATTCATGTAATCTTTCTCGAACATTCGCGGTCACCAGGTGTGACCTGACACACATCTTCCTGCGACTGTTGTCCTCAAC
>JALYPB010000002.1 GCA_030856585.1 Gemmatimonadota bacterium
GCGCTCTACAGCGGCCTGTCCGGCAGCGCCGACGTCATTCTACTGCCCGAGATTCCCTTCGACATCGAGAAGGTCTGTGCCAAGATCCGCGCCCGGGAGGCCGCGGGCCGGCGTTTCAGCATTGTGGTGGTGGCCGAGGGGGCACGATCGAAGGATGGAACCATCGAGCTGCTGGAACGCCGCGGCGCCGGCACGGTCGATCGGCTGGGCGGAATCGGCAGCAAGGTTGCCCGGGCAATCGAGCATAACACCGGTAAGGAGACACGCACCCTGGTCCTTGGCCATCTGCAGCGCGGCGGCTCGCCGACTACCTACGACCGGCTTCTCGCCCTGCGCTTCGGCGCGGCCGCGGTGCGTGCCATAGCGGAGGGCGCGTTCGGCATCATGGTAGGGCTGAAGGGGCCCGGTATCGAGCAGGTGCCGCTGGAGGAAGTCGTCGGGAAATCGAAAAACGTGCCGCTCGACTCCGATACGATTGCTACGGCCCGGGAGTTGGGAATCAGTCTTGGAGACTGATCATTCTTCACGGATTCACCACAGAGGCACAGAGGGATTGCTGCGCAGGCCTGGATCTCGCGTCGCGGAGTCCGTCCCACCACCCATTCTCCAAACAACCTAGAACGAGCCCGGGTTACGCGATCGGAGATCTTCGTGAGGGGGTGATCCCTCCTTGTCCTCTGCGCCTCTGTGGTGTTTCATAATGCCGACTTATCCAGAAACCCCATCCGAAAATGTCGTAGACGTCCTTCATGGCGAAAAAATTGCTGATCCCTACCGTTGGCTCGAGGACGGGGACTCTACCGAGACCAGGATCTGGACCGAGCAGCAGAACGCCGTCACCGAGGCTTACCTCGCCGCGGCCCCGGGGCGCAATCGCATTGGTCGCCGGCTGCAGGAGCTTCTGGCGATCGGAGTGCTCAGCGTACCAACGCCGAAACGGGGACGTTACGTCTATCTCCGCCGTGACGGGCGGCAGAACCAGCCGGTCCTCTACTGGCGGGATGGGGTGGACGGAGAAGACCGAATTGCAGTCGACCCCAATGCGATCAATGAGGTCGGCACCACTGCGCTGGACTGGTACTACCCCAGCGACGATGGCCGCCTACTCGCCTATGGCCTCTCCGAAAACGGGAACGAGGAGAGCGTCCTCCATCTGCTCGAGCTGGACACCGGACGCCGGCTGCCGGACCGGATCCCGCGGATGCGGGCTGCGTCGGTAGCCTGGCTCCCCGACAGTACCGGCTTCTACTACACCCGCTACCCGGCACGGGGTCAGGTGCCTCGGGGAGAGGAGCCATACCACCGTGCGATCTATCTCCATCGGCTTGGAACCGACCCCGCTGCTGATCCACTGGTTTTCCAGCCTTCGGAGAAGGAGCATTGGCCCGGAGTGGGCCTCTCCCCCGATGGCCGCTGGCTCATCATCAGCGTGGCCCGGACCTTCGATCAAGTTGACCTTTATCTTCAGAACCTCGAATCCGGCGGCGAGTTGGTTGCGGTCGCCCGCGACCTACCGGCGTCGTTCGAAGGGGAGATAGCCCATGGCCGGCTGTTCTTGCGGACCAATCTCGATGCGCCGACCTACCGCTTGTATGCGGTCGATCCGGAGCGTCCGGGCCGCAGCAACTGGCGTGAGATCGTGCCCCCGAGAGGCGACGCCGTGCTGGAGAGCGTCGCGGTCGCAGGCAACCGGCTGGCCCTCGGCTATCTCGAGCAGGCTTCTTCCCGCCTGCGGCTTACCGATCTCGACGGCCGGCTGGACCGGGACGTTCCACTGCCGACGCTGGGAAGTCTCTTCGGGATTGGCGCCGAATGGGATGGGGAGGAGCTGTTCTACGGCTTCTCGTCGTATTCCTTGCCACCAAGTGTCTACCGCATCGACCTTGCGACCGGGAGGTCTTCACTCTGGCGCCAGGTAGAGACGACCATCGATCCCAGCGGTTTTGAGGTTGGGCAGGTGAGCTACCCTTCCAGGGATGGCACCCCGATCACAATGTTTCTGGTGCGCCGCACGGGGCTAGTGCTCGATGGCGACAACCCCACCTATCTCACCGCCTATGGCGGTTTCAACATCAGTATGACCCCGGCCTTCTCCCGGTCCCTGTTGCTCTGGCTCGAGCGGGGAGGCGTCGTGGCGGTCCCCAACATCCGGGGCGGTGGCGAGTATGGTGAGAGCTGGCATCAGGCCGGGATCCTGGCAAACAAACAGAACAGCTTCGATGACTTCGTAGCTGCGGCGGAATGGCTTATCCGCGAGCGTTACACCCGCCCCGAACGCCTGGCGGCGGCTGGAGGCTCCAACGGCGGGCTGCTCATGGGGGCGGCTCTGACGCAGCGACCCGAGCTGTTCCGCGCCGTCCTGATCCAAGTCCCCCTGCTGGACATGCTGCGCTACCACCGGTTTCTGATTGCACGGCTGTGGATTCCGGAGTATGGCTCCGCCGACGATGCCGAGCAGTTTCGCTGGCTGCGCGCGTACTCGCCCTATCATCACGTTCGCAAAGGGGTAGCATACCCGGCGGTGCTCCTCGCCACGGCCGAAAGCGATACCAGAGTTGATCCCATGCACGCCCGGAAGATGGCCGCCCGGCTTCAGGCCGCCACTTCAGGCGAGCATCCGGTGCTGCTCCGGCTCGAGGCCAGGGCAGGGCATGGCGCCGGGAAGCCGCTGTCCAAGGTTCAGCAGGAACTGACCGACAGCTGGACGTTTGTATTTTCGGAGCTGGGGGTCGAGGTTTGAGGGGAGGCTATAGCCACCCACCACAGAGGTCTCAGATCAATGGCTCACCATCTCGACGCTAACACAGTCCCGATGTCCCATCCCGGCGAGTGGCTGGCGGTGCTACGGATCGTGGTTGGGCTTTACTTCGTCAAGTCGCTGGTCACCAAGATGACGGTGGTCATGGTCGGCGGTGTACTACCCATACCGGCCGTGTCGGCGCGGTGGATAGACGTGATGCCGAAGATCGTCACCAAGCAGGCCTCAGACAATCCGGTCGCTTTTTACAAGCATTTTCTCGAGGCCACTGTCATACCCAATAGCAATCTCTTCGCTCAGTTGACGGCTTGGGGCGAGACGGTCGTGGGGATAGGCCTTACGCTTGGCCTCCTGGCGGGGGCGGCGTCGTTAATCGGACTGATACTGGTGATCAACTACGGATTGGCCACGCAATGGATGTCGCCGAGCCAGCAAGGCTTTCATCTGGTGCTGCTTTTTCTGATGCTGGCCTTCCACTTTGCCCGTGCGGGACGTGTCTGGGGACTCGACGCCTGGATCGCCAGACGGAAGCCTGGCTCGTTGTTGGCGCGCCGGCCGCTTTCTTGAGGCGGTAAGGCGGTAGGGCGGTAGGGACGTGATGCATCGCTGTTCTCGTATCCGCAATCTCCATCAGGCGTTCGCCTTTCCGCCCTACCGCCCTACCGCCTTCCGCCGCATGCCGCCTACGACCCCGTCGGCCTCACAGTGGGCGTCGCGCGCGCTATAGATCAGGCAAAACACTCCGTCCGATTTCCACCGATCATACCACAGGCGCATGGCGATTCGGTCCTGACCCGAAAATCTGGTCGAGGGCAGATCGTCGGTATAGAGCGCGATATGGGTGTGGACGGTTCCGGACCACTGGGGCGGGCCGCAGCGCTCCACCGACCGAGTGGCCGAGATTGCCATCGAGTCCGCGTCTTCCGGCTCGAGGGGGTCGATGCCGGTGACGAACACGGTGTCGTTGCGGATGAAGCTTGCCAGGCACGCTACCCGCTCCTCCCGTGCGCTCAGGCTGTTCTGCCACAGATTCCGCAGTGCACGGCCGGCTTCCGGGCTGAACTGAAACCCGGCCCGTGGGCGGGCCGGAACAGTTTGCGCCGAGCCCACCCGCAGCGGCACGAGGCCGCCGAGCAGCAGGCCGGCGCAGCCGAGCAGTGTCCGGGTCAGTACTGTGAGCGGGGAAAGAGGACCGCGCCCCGGGGCCCCTCGATTTCGCAGATGACCTCCTCCCCGCTGTACAGCAGGCAGAAGATTCCGTCCTCCTGCCAACGTCTCCACCAGAGCATCATGATGCCGCGGTCTGCTCCCGAGAACAGCGAATAGGGCTGGCGACCGTCGCGAAGCGCTACGTGGGTATGAACTGTGCCGCGCCAGGTTGGAGGACCGCACGTCTCGAGGGAGGCGGCGGCCGACACACCGAGGGAGTCCGAGGCTCCTGCATCCAGCGGCAGTACCCGGGAGATGCGCACGGTGTCTCCTTCGATCAAACCGGCCAGACAGGCGACGCGCTCCGACTTGGCGTTGACGCTGCCCTCCCATAGCCGGTGAAGCTCGGGACGGGCGCTGGGCTCGAAACGAAACGTGGTTGGAATCCGGGCAGGCCCATCCGCCGCAAGCAACAGGGCGACGACTCCAAGGCGGGCTGTTCTGGCCACTCTTGCCATGCGACTACGAGCCGGATGTGCCTGACGCGCTGACCGCCACTCCCCAGGGGATCTTGCCCACCGGGATCTTCTTTACCACCTGCATCTTCTCAGTATCCACCACAGAGACGTCGTTGGAGGGGCCGTTGGCCGTGTAGAGCTTCCTGCCGTCCGGGGTGAGTGCAATCCCCCAGGGACGCTGTCCCACGGGGATTGTGCTGGTCACCGCATTGGTGGCTGCGTCGATGACCGAGACGGTCCCGCCCCGGCCGTTCGCGACATAGACCCGCTTGGCGTCCGGCGACACCACTACCCCCATGGGCTTCGCATCCTTCGGCAGCTGGATGACCTTAACGACCTTCTTCGTCGGTACATCGATGACCCAGACTGTGCCGTCGATCTCGGTGGTTACATAGGCCCGGCTGCCATCGGGGGCGAATGCCAGATCGCGAGGCCGTTTACCGACCCGGATCATCTCCCGGACTTTCCCGGTCCTGGTATCGATGAGCGTCAGATTGTGATCGGTCTCTCCGGTGATCCAAACCACCGACCCGTCTGGCTGGAGTCTGACCCCTTCCGGCTCCTTTCCTACGGCCACGGTGGAACGAACCTTCCCACTGGCGATGTCCACGATCGACGCGGTATGGGCATCCTCGTTGGAGACGAAGAGAGTGGAACCGTCCTGGCTGAGGTCGAACGTCTCCGGATCGGATCCCCCCGGAAGGATCCGGGTCACCTTCCTGGTGGCCACGTCGACGACGGCAACCCCATCCTTGCTCTTGTCGCTGGCCAGCTTCTCACACTCTTCGTCCGGCATGGTCGGGGGGCACTTAGGCGAGCCACTGAGTGCCACGAATACGGTTCTGCCATCGGGTGCGATCCGCACGCCCCTGGGCCGTGTCCCGACCGGAATGCGAGCGACCACACTATCCGTACGGGTATCGATGACGGTGAGTTCCTGTGAGTCCTCGTTGGTTACGTACGCCAGCTCCCCGACCGGCATGGCGGCGATGGTGCTATCGACTTCCGCGGGAGGGGACTGCTTTTCCCTGCCGCACGCTGCGGCAAGCAGGAGTGCGGCCAGTGATCTAATGGGATGCATCGAAGATCGCCTTGTCACGGTTTCGGGCCTGATCGAGTCCCTTGATCTCGCGCCGCCCAAGAACACCGGTAAAGTTGGCCCCGTTGAGATCGGCCTTGTCCAGCCTGGCGCCGCTCAGGTTCGCTCCCGAGAGATCGGTCTGGATCAACTCGCTGTTTCTGAGATCGGTACCCACCATCCGAGCCTTGGCCAGCGTGGCGTGGGACAGGTCCGCCTTGAAGAGATTGGCGCCCGACAGATCGGCGCCGGTGAGATC
>JALYPB010000072.1 GCA_030856585.1 Gemmatimonadota bacterium
GTACGGCGAGGGGCGTACGTGCTGACGGACCCGCCGGGGCCCGGCGGCCTGGATTCGATCCTCATCGCCACCGGGTCCGAGGTCGGACTGGCCCTCGGTGCCGCACGGCTGCTCCTGGCCGAAGGAATCCGTGCCCGCGTGGTCTCCATGCCCTCGTGGGAGCTTTTCGCTGCTCAGCCGGAGCGCTATCGTGACACGGTGCTGCCGCCCAACGTCAGGGCCCGGGTAGCGGTCGAAGCGGCGGGCCCGTTCGGCTGGTCCCGCTGGACCACTGACGGGGGAACCATGATAGGTATGGAAGGCTTCGGGGCTTCCGCACCCGGTGAGCGGCTGTTTCAGGAGTACAAGCTCACCCCGGAGCAGGTGGCCGAAGCTGCCAGGCGGCTCACCTCGAGCAATCGCGGCTCAGCCAATCGGAGGTCTGAATGAGCGTAGAGCGCGGGCGATCCGAGACCAACCCTCTACTCCGGCTGAGCCAGCTGGGCCAGAGTATCTGGTACGACTACATCACCCGCGATCTCGTCGCCTCGGGCCGGCTCGCGCGCCTGATCGCGGAAGACGGCCTCCGAGGTATGACCTCGAACCCAACCATCTTCGAGAAGGCAATTGCCGGAAGCCGGCTCTACGACGAGGACATCCGCCGGTTGTCGGACCAGGGTCGCGCCGCCGGCGAGATCTTCGAGTCCCTGGCTGTGGCGGACGTTCGGGCCGCCTGCGATGTCTTCATGCCCCTCTATGAGCAGTCCGCTGGCGCCGACGGGTTCGTCTCCCTCGAAGTCTCACCTACCCTCGCGCATGACGCGGCAGGCACCATCCACGAAGCCGAGCGCCTGTGGGGCGCAGTGGCCCGGCCCAACGCCATGATCAAGATCCCCGGCACCAGTGCAGGCCTGCCGGCCATCACGCACTGCATCGCGGCCGGAATCAACGTCAACGTTACCCTGTTGTTCTCGGTCGAGCGCTATGCCCAGGTGATCGAGGCGTTTCTGACCGGGCTGGAGACTCGACTGAACCGGGGCCTTCCACTCCAGGCGACTGCGTCGGTGGCCAGCTTCTTCGTGAGCCGGGTCGACGGCAAAGTGGATGCGCTGCTGGACGCCACGTCCAACCACCCGTTGCGCGGCAGGATCGCGATCGCCAATGCCGGCATGGCGTACGGCGTCTTCGAGCGGACGCTTGGCACCGCTCGCTGGGATCGGTTGGCGCGGGCCGGGGCGCGTCCCCAGCGTCCCCTCTGGGCATCGACCAGTACCAAGGATCCGCGGCTTCCGGACGTCTACTACGTCGAGGCCCTGGCGGCGCCGCAGACTGTGAACACCCTTCCTCCCGAGACGTTCGACGCCTACCGCGACCACGGTGACCCCGCGATCCGGATTCACCAAAGCGTTACCGCGGCGCCTGCCCAGCTCGATGCCCTGGCCAAGGCGGCCATCGACCTCGAGACGGTGACGCGCGAGCTCGAGGCGGATGGCGTGGCCAAGTTTGCCGCCTCGTACGCGGCGGTGCTGGGCGGGATTGAAGCCAAGGCGGGAGCGTTGGCCGGCCGGTGAGGGTAGTCTGGCACTACCTCCGCAAAATCTCGGTCACCAAGTGGATCCTCATCTTCATGGTGATCGGTGCGCTGGTCGGCTGGCTGGCCCCCGATCTGGCAGCCAACCTCAAGCCCCTCTCCACGATCTTCCTCCGGATGATCAAGTCGATCGTAGTCCCGATCATCTTCGGCAGCCTCGTCATCGGCATCGCCGGCCACGGGGACGACATGAAGCGGGTCGGCCGCCTGGCGTTCAAATCCATTATCTACTTCGAGATCGTCACTACAGCCGCACTGTTCATCGGGCTCGCCGCGGTGAACCTTACCAAGCCCGGCGTCGGCGTGAAGCTGGCCGCGTCCGCCGAACCGGGTCAGCAGCTGGCCCAGAAGACCACCACATTCAGCGGGATCCTGGAGCACCTGGTACCGCAGAGTTTCTTCGAAGCGGCGGCCAATAACGAGGTCCTCCAGATCGTCTTCTTTTCGATCCTGTTCGCCGTGGCGCTCTCCCAGGTCCAGGGCCGGCCCAAGGAGGCAATGCTGGGGTTCTGCGAGGGCCTGGCGGAGACGATGTTCAAGTTTACGGGGATCGTGATGAAGTTCGCACCGATCGGAATCGGTGCGGCGATCGCGGTTACGGTTGGCCACAGCGGCGTGGGCGTGCTGATCAATCTGGGCAAGATGGTGCTGACGCTCTATGGCGCGCTCATCGTATTCCTTCTGGTCGTGCTGGTCCCGGTGGCGCTCCTCGCCCGGGTGCCCCTCCGGGCATTCGTCCGGCTGGTGAAAGAGCCGGCGCTGATCGCGTTTGCCACCACCTCCTCCGAAGCGGCGCTGCCCAAGGCGATGGAAAACATGGAGCGCCTGGGTGTCCCCCGGCGCATCGTCGCCTTTGTCATACCGACCGGGTACTCGTTCAACCTGGATGGGTCCACCCTGTACCTTGCGGTTGCCTCGATCTTCGTTGCCCAGGCCGCGGGTGTGCACCTCTCGTTGGGTCAGCAGCTGATCATGATGCTGACCCTGATGATCACGAGCAAAGGGGTTGCAGGGGTTCCGCGCGCCTCCCTGGTGATTCTGTCGGGGACGCTCCTCCATTTCGGCCTGCCGCTCGAGGGCGTCGCCATCATACTCGGTGTGGACGAGCTGATGGATATGGGCCGCACCACCGTCAACGTCGTTGGCAACTGTCTCGCCGCGGTGGTCATGGGCCGCTGGGAAGGTGAGTTCAATCCAAATGCGGAGGCTACAGCCCTGGTGGGCACCTCAGAGATCCGTGCGCCTACCTCGTGATGTCGATAATTTCGATCGCCGGCGTGAGCTGCTGACCCTGGGCCCGGGCGGTCTGAATCAGCCGGGCGACGTCCATCCCTCGCGTCACTCTTCCGAACGCGGCGAAGCCCTGGCCATCGGGATTTCGCTTCCCGCCGAAGTCCAGTCCCGGCTGGTCCCCAATGCAGATAAAGAAATCGGACATGGCCGTGTCCGGGCCATCCCGGGCCATGGAGATGGTTCCGTCCCGGTGTGAGAGCCCTGTGTGTGAAGTCCGCTCCAGCTCGATGGGTGGGAAATCCTTGGCGCGCAGCGAGTCGAGCCCTCCCTGAATGACTTCGATCCTGACCTGGTTCTCGGGCTGATTGTCGAGCCGGACGGTTCGGTGGAAGCGCCCTCCACGGTAAGAGCCCTGGTCGACATAGCGCAGGAAGTTACGACTGGTAATCGGCGCTCGAGCGGTGTCCACCTCCACTTCCATGGTGCCGAGCGAAGTCTGGATCAGGACGTGAGGAAGCTGAGCGGCGCTCCCCCGGACGGCCCCACCCAAAGCGAGCATGCCCACCAGTAGCCAGGGAAGTATTCGCGCCATGCGGATCAAATCCTGTCGAAGAGGGCGGCCAACTCGTGCGGCGGAAGATCGCGAGGACTGTGGAGTTACCCGGTTGGGCTCGGCGCAAAGCGAGTGAGCTGCCGCCGCGGGAGATCCGTCAGGCGTCTTCGACTCGGCTCAGAATACCGGCCCAACTATTGTCCCGGGGCCGCCCGCCCCGGAACTCGAAGTGATCATCCACGAGGATTCTGCGGGCGAACTCCCAGATGGGGTCGTCCTGGAGCCGGTGGCGCAAGACTAACGGGACCAATCGGGCGACCACTATCCACCTCCCCGCTGGGAGCCCCGGGTACAGATGTGCCCACTCGGGCTTGAGTCGAGCTTCCCGCACCGCCATCGTCAGTGCCCCAATATTGCGCCACGGTTCTCAGAGATGAACCGGATCGTCTGCGAAGCCTGCCCCGATGCATGTTCGTGGATCTCCTCACCCTGGTGCTAGGATGTATGTCACAACGGGCGACGCCCTTACATTCCGCCTCAGGATGCCGATTGCCGAGATTACCGTCAACAGCCTGGGCGACCTGATCGACAAGGTTACGCCTACCGAAGCGGACCCCAAGACGGGTCGGCTGCGGGATAGTGGTGTATACCGGGGGGATGGCAACGCCAGGTGGCCCCTGCTCACGAGCCTCGACAAACTGGGCGGAGCCGGGTCTCCGCACTCCAAGGTCGACCTCGAGGAGCACATCCTCCGGAACTTCATCCGCTATTCGCGGCCCTACTTCGGCACCCCGCCGGTCAACGATTGGGAGGTGTTGGTGGCCGCCCAGCACCACGGGTTGCCCACCCGACTGCTGGACTGGACCTACTCTCCGCTCGTCGCCGCCCACTTCGCTACCCTGGCCGGGGACCGTGGCTCGGATCGAGTCGTGTGGCGCCTCGACTGGAAGAGTGTGCACCGTTTCTTCGGCCTGCCTGAGCTGGCCCTGCTGATTCAGGATCTGGAGGGGGTTCTCGGACCGGACCGGCCCATGACGCCATGGGCTCTCTTCGGCCGCCCAGCGGGTGCCAAACCAATCGCTTGCATGATCGAGCCCCCTTCTCTAAGCCCGCGGATTGTGGCGCAGTCCGCCACTTTTACCCTGTGCTCGGATAAGCGGGTGCCATTCGACCGCTTTCTGGAAGGTCACGGTCTGGGTGCCGCCCTGACCAAGTTCATCATCCCTGCCGGGGAAGCCGCTCGGGTCCGCGATCAGCTCGATCTGGTCAGCGTACACGAACGACTGCTCTTCCCCGACCTGGACGGAGTCGCGGCCGAAATGCGGCGGTATTACTCCTAGACAGGAGTCAGGAGTCAGGAGTCAGGATGGACCATGCTCTATCTTGCTTGATTCCAACCCCAGCTCCCGACTCCCGACTCCGGACTCGTGCCCCTGACTAATCCAGCCGGGAGTCGGGCGGACTCCCCCGGCCCGCGAGCCTGGCCTCGGCCCGATCCGAGTCCCCATGAGCCAAAAGGATCTCGAACCCATTGACCGGGGCCCAGATCGTTTTCAGCCGCACAAAGTCACCCGGCTTCCAGCTGGACGCCACCGGGCGCTGGCTGAGACGGATCTCCCAAACGCTGCCATCTTCGAGAGTTACGAAGCTGCCATCGTCGATAACTTCTCGGATGGCCAAGCCGAGCGGGAGAGCGACACGGTAGCAGTGCCAATTGCAGCCCACGGCCGTGGCCTGTGCCTGGGCAGCGGCGGAATTGGCCGAAAAGGTGACCAGTACGGCGACTAGAACCGGAACCATCCGAAACATCTTCACGGGGATACCCTGGGGTCGTTGGTATTGATAGCATACACCCAAAATTCCGAGTCCGCAGTGAGCTACCTCGCTTCCGGGACAGCGGGACACAATAACCCTCCGGCTTGAGATCCGGGGGATCTTAGGTCACCCGGCGGGCTAAATGTCGAAGCCGCCAGCCGCAATGTGGACCCGTCGCACCGCATGTGGAGGCAGACGGCCGCAATGGAGAGCCCGCCGAGGGCTGTAGGCTACTATCACTTGGCTCTGGTTGACAAAAAAGGCCTCCGACTTGGAGGCCCTGTCTTTTTCGCGACAGCCAATGGCACACAGCTAATAGCCATTCAAGAGGCGCCGGTCGGAATCGAACCGACGAATGGAGGTTTTGCAGACCTCTGCCTTACCACTTGGCTACGGCGCCGGAGGTCAGATAAGCTAGCGGCGTATAATGGCGCCGGGTAGGGCCGCCACGGGGCTATGAGAACGCTCGGATTTCTCGGGGAATCCCGGCGGCGGTCGTGCCGACCCTTGCGGGTTGGCCTATTTGGGCGCCCATTAGGGAGCCACTGAAAATAAGTCCAGCTCTATCACGTGTCAGCGGAGGTTCGGTGCAGCACAACATTCGGGAGGCGCGACTTCGGCCGGAGTATGCCGACCTCTATCCCGCGGTGGAGCCTGGGGTCTGGCTGCCGGCCACGACGGTGGGACAGAAGCTCCTGCTGTGGCACCTGGCTAAGGCAGTTACGCCAGAAGGAGAGCGGCTCATGGGCGAGGATCACTTCGAGTTCAGGGGCGGGGTCCAGGAGGGCGTCCGGAATGGTACCCGGACGCGCGCCGGAGATCATTGAGCGTCAGTGAGCCACGGGGGCTCCGAGCTGCACGGTCTTGACCATGGCCGGCTCGGTAGTGGCGTGCAGATAGGCATTGGGATCGTGCATTAAAGCGCCCTCGGGCAGGAAGTCGTACGCCGGCCCCAGCTCTCGCCGGATGCGCGAGGCGTAGAACTCGGGTAGCACGTCGGTCTCCCCCTCGATGAAGCGTCGCACCGAGCGGTCGGTCTCGAGCAGACCGCTGATCGTCTCGTGGTACTTGATCCGCCCAAACCCTTCCGACGACACTGCCCGCACCACGTTCATCCACTTCGGGATCATGGTTGGAGTGGCCGGAATGCGCCGCCCGATGGCTTTCCACGAGAACGAGTACCGGGTGACATCCACCAGGTGCTTATAGAACTCCGGCCAGGAGTAGTTCTTGGGCCGGACGTTCATGGCGTGGTTGTTATTCAGGAAGTGGAACGGGAACGGAAGCACCCGGCCCGCCCTCTGGTAGTCCAGGTTCATCGGCGCCGCCCGGCCAAATGCCGAGAGCAGCGAGTACGCCGGAAACGCGCCAGGGGAAAGGTCGATGAACTTCTTGGTCAGCTCGAAGGGCTCGGGCCCCATGTCTCCATCCAGCCCCATGACGAAGTTGGTCTGGATGTAGGGGATGTAGCGCAGAATCATGTTCACGTGCTCGGAGACCTGCAGGACCTTGTCCATGCCGGTCCGGCGGGTCTTCGACTTGTTGCCCAGATCGTACCACGATTCGATGCCCGGCAGGATCGCCTGGAAGCCGTTCTGGCGCAGCCGCTGGAGGTGCTTCTCCGATAGTAGTGAGAGGCTGCTCTCCGCGATGTGCCGGATGCGGCCCTGCGGGACCGAGGCCTCCACCGCTTCCATGTAATCGTCGAACCGGACTCCGAAATTCGGGTCGTGCCAGCCCACGATCGGGTTCTTGATCTTGGTCAGCAGGAACTTCAGATCGTCGCGCAGCTGGCCGAAGCTCAGCGGCTGGTAGTCGACCGTGGAGTCGATGCAGAAGCTGCAGGTGTAGGGGCAGCCCAGGCTTCCGATCATCGGCACGATCTTGATCGTGGGAGCCTTTGCCAGCGTCGGCTCCACGAACTTCCACCGCTCCGCCAGCGTGGGCAGCTCCAGTGGCTGGGTGGCGGCGTTGATCTCGCGCCCAATCGGCCGGTGGGGTTCACACTCCCGGCATACCTCGGCGATCGTGTTCCGGTCGGTGAAGCCCAGGACGTAGTCGTAATATTTCCGCGCGTCCTCCGGGTAGCAGCGGGCATGGGGGCCACCCAGCACCGTCACCGCGCCCCGTTTGCGGAAGAAGTTGCTCAGCGCGTACGCCAGCTGAGCCGACTGGGAGAATGCACCGATGAAGACCAGATCGAGATCGGCCGGCAGCTCCTCGAGCAGATCCTCCATGCCGGTATAACAGACGAATTGCACCTGATGGCCTTCTTGCTCGCACCAAACGCCAACCACCTGCGGCATGATGCTGGCAAGATTGGCGTTCATCACCCGGCCATAGATCGATGGGTTCGGGCTCTTCGTGACGAGATCGAGAATGCCGATGCGAAGTCGGCGCATGAATAAACCTCGAAAGCGGGGACGATCGATTTCCCTGGGGCGGCCGCAGTGGAATTGGGGCGCCCGAACGAGCGGAAGGACCAAATAAGGAGCGTTGCCCTTGGTAGGATCTCTGATCGAGCCGCGGAGCGGCGGCAAATCGAGGTCGGGCCTCGGGGCAACGCGTGTTATAAGCGAGTGGAAGATGTCCCCGGTGCGTGCGGATAGCAAGACGAGGCCGCCGCGGGCACGAAGACCCGCAGTGCCCCTGGCCTGATACGGTAGCTGAGCGGCGACTCGAGGGTGAACACCTCACCATCCGCCGCAACCTGAAGCCGGTGCCGCCTGGTCTCCACCGTGGCCTCCTCAACGGTGATGAGATCCACTTCCTCAACCTGCTCGGCACCCCTGAGGAGCACCCGCCACGCGAGCCGCAGGAGACCGGGGCGCTGCTCCGCATTCAGCACGTACAGGGCCAGCCGCCCCCGCGCGAGCGACTCGCGGGATCCGGCATGGATACCGGACATCCGGTATTCGTTGTTGCCCACGAGGATCAGCGGCGTACGGCGGACGATGGTCTCGCCCTCCGCGACAATGCGCACGGCCATGAACGGCCTGCGCCGCAGCACGGTCAGACCGGCCCACAGCGCGGCGATCCATTTTCCTCCCACGGTAGCGCGGTATTTATCGCGCAATCGCACGATGGCGGGGTACACACCGAGACTGGAGTTGTTCAGGAAGACCCTGCCGTTCACCTCGCCGACATCCACTTTGCACACGACGCCGTCGAGTACCACCTTGGCGGCCTCCTCCAGGTCGAGAGGGATCTCCAGGTCCTTGGCGAAATGATTGAGCGTGCCGAGGGGCAGGACCCCGAGCGTGATCTCCCGGCCTACAACGGCCGAGGCACCACTGTTGATCGTGCCGTCGCCACCGCCCACCACGAGTGCCTCACACCCGCCCTCGACCGCACGCCGCATCGCCGCGTTGATTTCGGCTCCTCCCTTGGCAAGAGTGATGCGAGCCTCGCGCCCTGCCTCGGCGAAGATCTTCTTCAGCCGCTCCGCAACTTTCGGAGCCGTGCCGTGACCGGAGCTGGCGTTGAGGACAACGGCGATATGGCCTCGGCTCACGTGGACCGCCTGCGCCGCCGGTGGCGGGCCAGCCGATCGCCAAAGGCGACGGTGGTGACCCAGATGACACCGATAGCGTAGCCGGCGAGGACGTCACTGGGATAGTGCACCCCCAGGTAGACGCGGGAGATACCCACCAGCAGAGTCAGCGAAAGAAACACGAGCCAGATAGCGACCTGCAGAAAGCGGTTCCGCACTCGCGCCGTGAGCAAGACGGCAAGGCCTCCGAAAATACTGGCCGCATACAGCGCGTGCCCGCTGGGAAAGCTGGGGGAAACCGGCAGTGGATAATCGAAAAAGGAGGCAGGCCGCACCCGGGCAAAGGAGAACTTCAGCAACCCGTTGAGCAGACCGGCGCCGGCCAGGGTCACCACTACCAGCAGTGCGCCGCGGCGCCAACCCCTGATGAGAAAAGCCGCGGCTGCCACCAACCCGGCGGGAATGAGGACGCCAGGCCCCCCGTAGACGCTCGCCGCGCGCATCAGTGATGTGAGCCCGGGTGAAGCCAGACCGTGGACCAGTGCCCGGACCCGCTCATCGAAGGCCAGGACCTCTCCCTCCAGGACCTCACGCCCGAGCCAGGTGACCAGCCCGAGCGCCGCCGCCGCAGTCAGGAGGCCGATCAGCAGCTCGAGGGTCAGCAGGCGCTGGGCCTCGGAGGTGGCGGGTAAGGATTCGGGGGTGGAAGGCGCTTCCATGGCTGAATTGAGCCTTTGCCGCTGGTTCACCGCAAGCGGATGCGATAGTCTGGAGTCTGGAGTCGGGAGTCTGGAGTCGGGAGTCTGGGGTCCGAGTCTAGTGG
>JALYPB010000090.1 GCA_030856585.1 Gemmatimonadota bacterium
CCCAAGCCGTTCCCCTCCGAGCGGCTCCTGGAAGAAGTGCGGCGTTGTAGCGGACAGCGGGATCGCACCTAGTACTTACCCTCGTCACAACTCCTCGCCAGCGGAATCGTCCAGCGTAGCATCCTCCGGGATGCTTGGCGCGCGTATTGCCAAGCCTATATTTCTGTTCGCCGCGCCGAGTGTGGTGTCAGTCCCGGCATGCCGAAAGTTGCGCCCAATCTAAGACCGGTTCCAGTCTGGATTTAGTTTCTGGTCTCCGCCTCGGCGACATTTTACCCTGACGATTCCCGGCCTATTCGAATGCAAGGTGGTGCGGTGCAGAACGCTAGGCTCCTTTCCTGCCTGATCGCCGTAGGCCTCACGGCCTGCGGTGGCGGGGACCCGGTTGAGCCCATTACCCCGGCTCTCTCGGTCATGGTATCGGGACTTCCGACCGGGACCTCCGCTCAGGTGACGGTCACCGGGCCGGGGGGCTACAGTCAGTCCCTGTCGGGAACCCAGACCCTGGCGCCCCTCACGGCCGGGCCGTACACCATCGCCGCATCGGCCGTCACTGTCGGCTCGATGTCCTATTCCGGAACTCCGGTCAGCCAAACCGTGGACCTCTCCGGTGCCGCGACTGTCCTCGTGACGTATAGCGCGACGTCAGCCGGCGGCTCCAGGCTGCTGGTTAACATCAACGGCCTGGCGTCTGGGACACCTGCGGCACTAACCGTCACCGGGCCCGGCGGGTACAGCCAGACCGTGACGACGACTCGCACGCTCACCGGTCTTGCCGCGGGCAGCTACACCATTGCGGCCGCCGACGTCATTGTGGGCGGAACGACGTACACCGCCTCCCCCTCAGGCCAGAGTGTCGGCGTAACCAGTACCAGTGCCACGGTAGTGACCGTGACCTACGGCCCCCCGCCCAGCGGCACGTTCAACCTCAGGGTTGACGGCATGTACCTCACCCAGAGCACTCAGACGTATGACGGTGCGGTGCCACTGGTGCAGAATCGTGATGGGTTCCTGCGGGTATTCGTCACGGCCAACCTGCCCAATGCCGCCCGCCCAGCCGTCCGGATCCGCTTCTACCGGGATTTCGTGCTGCAATCCGAACAGTCCGTGACCGCGAGCACCCTGACTGTCCCTACTACTCCGGATGAGAGCTCCCTGAGCTACTCGTGGAATCTCCCGGTCCCGGGCGCGCTGATCCAACCCGGCTTCAGCATCATCGCCGAAGTGGACATTGCCAACAGCGTGACGGAAAGCAATGAATTGGACAATGCGTTCCCCGCCAGCGGATTCAGGGCCATGAACGTGCGCGCGGTGCCGGCGCTCAATGTGACGTTCGTGCCGGTAGTGCAGCGGGGGAACGGCCTTCGTGGCAACGTGACCGCTGCGAACGCGGGCAACTTCCTCGACATCGCGACGCGGATGCATCCGCTCGCGAGCTACAGCGCCGTTATCCATGCGCCCTACACTACCACCACCTCCGATACACTTCAGGACGACAACTCCAACACGGCGTGGAGCAGGATCCTGGGGGAGATCGACGCGCTGCGCACCGTCGAGAATAGCTCTCGCTACTATTACGGCGTGGCAAAGGTCTCCTACCCGAGTGGCGTCGCGGGAGTGGCCTACGTGAGCGGCCCCTCGGGCTCCGAGCGCTCGGCGCTCGGCTGGGACCACCTTCCCAGCGGCAGCGCGGTGGTGGCCCACGAGCTGGGACACAACTGGGGGCGGAACCACGCTCCCTGCGGAGGGCCGCAGGGCATCGATGGCTCCTACCCCCACGCCGATGGCAGCACCGGCGTGTATGGGCTGGATGTCGCCGTGCAAGCCCTCAAGCCGCCGACGACCAGCGACATCATGGGCTACTGTGATCCGAAGTGGATCGGCGACTACAGCTACGAGGCCGTCCTGGATTATCTGAGTCCCTCGAGTCCGCTGGTTACGAACGCAGCCCTCAGCGCGGCCGTCCAGCCGTGCCTTCTCGTCTGGGGGTACATCCGCAACGGCGAGATGGTCCTCGAGCCGGCCTTTCAGGTGAACACCCGTCCCAGCCTTCCGCGGCGCCCCGGGCCATACTCCCTATCGGCCGCGGCCGAAGACGGAACCAGTCTCTTCGATATGTCCTTTGCCCCCAAGGAAATTGCCGATCTGCCGGGGGGGCAGAAGACATTCGTCTTCGCGGTACCGATCTCGACTGCTCGCGCCAGGGGACTCACGACACTTCGCCTCCGCGGCCAGGGTCGAGAGGCGGTAAGACGTGCTCCGCCGCCGGTCTCGGCGCAGCCCGGCGCCGGAGGCCCTTCGCTGGCGGTCGGAGCTCGCCGGGTGGCGAGTGGCGGAATGGGAATTCAATGGGACGCGCGTGCGCACCCCATGGTCATGGTGCGCGACGCTGAGACAGGCGAAGTGCTGTCCTTTGCCCGAGGAGGCAGCGTGCAGCTCCCGGCCTCCCGGCGCGAGGTCGACATCGTGGTCTCGAACGGGGTTACGAGCAGCGTCAGGCGGGTACCGGTAGCGCCGTGATCAAGCTCCTGATCGCGGGCCTCGCGCTGGGAATGACCGCCTGTGCCTCACGAACCTCGCTTCCCGCCGCCGAACAGTCTGGTGCGTCAACCGGAGCGACGCCACCCGCCGTCAGTCTGGAACGCACACCCTGCTTCGGCACCTGCCCGGTATACACCATCGCGGTGTCTCCGTCCGGCCTGGTCACCTTCGAGGGCCGAGCCCATGTCCGGCTCCTCGGCACCGCCACGGGTCAGATTCCCCGGCAGCGAGTCGATGCCCTGCTGATCGAGCTCGAGCGGGCCGGCTACTTTCGCTTTGCCGGCCGGTATGCCGTCTCCGAGCCCACCTGTGGCCGCTACGTCACCGACCTGCCGACCGTGATCAGCACCGCCAGCCTCAAGCGGCGAACCAAGCGCATCGAGCACGATCATGGATGCGGCTCCGTGCCCGGCGCGCTCGCGGTGTTGGAGAAGAGAATCGACGAGGTGCTGGGGTCAAGCGAGTGGGTAGGGAACAGGAAGTGAGAAGTAAGAAGTGAGAAGTGAGAGGTAAGCAGTGAGAAAGAAGTGAGAGGTAAGAAGTTGTCATCCTGAGCGCAGCGAAGGATCTGCGACTCACCTCTCACCTCTCACCTCTCCCCGCCGGGTCCAGCCGGTCCCGCACGGCATCACCCAGCAGCGTCGCCGCCACCACAACCAGCACCAGCGCCACGCCCGGCGCCGTGGCCACCCAGGGGGCGTTGACCAGTGTATCCCGTCCCGAAGCGATCAGGTTTCCCCACGACGGAGTGGGCGGCTGCACGCCCAGTCCCAGAAAGGACAGTCCGGCTTCCAGCATGATGGCGTTCCCGACGCCGAGCGCGGCCGCTACAATCACCGGCGTCAGCGCGTTGGGCAGGATGTGACGAATCAGCACCCGCGGCCCCCCCACGCCCAGCGCCACTGCACTCTCGACGAACGGCCGGGCGGCGAGCGCCCGCACCTCGCCATGAACCAGCCGGGCGATTGTCATCCATCCAGTCAGACCCAGCACTATGATTACCAGCGCCGCGCTCGGCTGCCATAGCGATGCGAGGAGCAGCAGCAGCACCACGCGAGGCAGCGCCAGCGCGAAGTCGGTGAGGCCCAGCAGCACCAACCCGATACGACCCTGCCAGAATCCTGCCGCGGCACCCACCGCCATGCCGATCACCACAGAGAGCAATACCGCCAACAGGCCGACGCCGAGCGAGACCCGGGCGCCGTACACCAGGCGCGACCACACATCCCGGCCGAACCGGTCGGTGCCGAGCAGATGGAACCCATCGTGGAGGTCGGTGCTGAGGGGAGGCAGGAACCGGGTTGCCACAATGTCGCGCTGAAGCGACGGATCGACGGCCAGCAGGGGAGCCATCACTGCCGCCAGAATGGCGAGGGCCAGGACCGCCAGACCGAATCGCGCCCGTGGATCGCGAAGGAGGGAGCCGCCACCCGGCATCAGGCGGCCTCTCCCGAGGGGCGCACTCTCAGCCGGGGATCTGCCCAGGCCGTCAACGCCTCGGCGAGGAGGTTACCCAGGACCACGAGCGTTGCGCTCACGGCGGTCGCCGCCATGACTACCGGGTAGTCGCGCGCTCCCACCGCCTCGACCATGATCCGGCCGACACCTGGCCAGGCGAAAATCGCCTCGATGAAGACGGCGCCGGAGAAGAGTGCCGGCAGGGAAAGGCCGAGCAGGGTGAGCACCGGAATCAAGGCGTTCCGGAGCACATGCCGCATCGTCACTTGTACCGGTGACAAACCTTTTGCCCGGGCGATGGCCACATGGGGCGCATTGCGGACGTCGAGCATTGCGCCCCGCACGAAGCGGGCGGTGCCGCCGATGCCGATCAGCGTGAGCGTCGCCAACGGAAGCGCGAGATGCCGGAGCCGATCGGCAACCTTGTCCCATCCGGTGAGGAAATCGGCGTCGAACCCGGCGGCCCCGAAGGCTGGCAAGGCTCTCGCCCAATAGGTGAAGACCATGACGAGCATGAGCCCGAGCCAGTAGCCGGGGAGCGCGAACAGTGTCACGGTGACGACCGATAGCGTGGTGTCCAGCCGGCCGCCTCGCGTTGCCTGAATGGCGCCCACGACGATCCCAATGATGTAGCTCAGGACCAGCGACAGCCCGACCAGGCTGACGGTTGCCGGCCAGGCGGCGGAGATCATGCCGCGCACCGGCCGTCCGGTGGCAATACTGCTACCCCAATCGCCCCGGAGGAACCGCCCCAGCCACGCGGCGTATTGTTCGGGCAGCGGGCGGTCGAGACCCAGCGCCTGCCGCTGGGCGTCGAGCTGCTCTAGCGTGGCGGTGGGACCGACCAGAAGCAACGCCGGATCGCCGGGGGCCAATCGGATAAGGAAGAACATGAGGGTGACCACGCCGACGATTACGGCAAGGCCGGCAAGAGCGCGACGGAAGAACGCACTAAGCATGGTGGAATGTATCGTAGCCGGGATAAAATTCCCTGTGCTTACAAGCC
>JALYPB010000100.1 GCA_030856585.1 Gemmatimonadota bacterium
GGTAGGTGTCACCGCTCACAACCCGCTTTCCACCGCCACCGAGGCCGAGCGAATGCATGGCCGAGCGGAAGTGAGAGTCGGTGTACGTGTTCGCCAGCCACCAGCCCACCGCAAGCCCCGCCAGCGCGGAGCCCCGCGGCAGGATGGTGAATCTGATCTGGACCCAGAGCGCCCGACCCAGTACGGTGCCCTCCCGCCCCAGATGCGGAAACCACGTCGGCAGTGCCGACCCTCCGAACGGCTCCAGCTTCCGCTTACGTTGCTCCAGGACTGCGCGCAACATGGCCCTGGCATCGGCCACCGCCTTCACTTCTTCCGCATGCCGTGCGAACGCGGCCGGGCGGTGGGCCACGGCCACCCCGATGGCCACTCGTGGAGCCGCGAGCGCCCGCCGCTCCGATACCATGTGATGGCGGAGAATCGCTCTGGCACAGATTCCCCTAAGCACCACTACCGGTCGCATCCAGCGTGACGTCGTCGCGTAATCCGCCTTGTCTGCCTCGAGGGACTCAACCAGGGCGGACCGGAGCGCGTCGAGTTTGTGCTCCCCCTTCCCGACTTCGGCATGAAGTCGGGCGATATCGAGGTCGCCGGGGCCTGACGCGGCGGCGGCTTGCCCCAGGCGGAGGAGGGCCTTCAGCTCCACCCGGCGGGCGCTTTGCTCCCGCAAATCCAGACGGAGCTCATTGAGAATGGCATCGACTCGGCTGTACCACATGACGATCTCCCGTAGGCTTCCACCGAGGGTTCAGCAAGAGGTGTGCGCGGCGCCCAGGGTCATCCTCGTGGCGATGATCCTGATGCCCTGGCTGCAACAGTCAGCCAGGGGGCAGGCGCCGGCCCTCAGCTACACAGCCGGGCAATTGCAGTGCGCCAGATTTCTGGAGATTGGAGAATCCAGGATTTTGACTGAAGCTGGTGGCCGGATACGCAACCAGACCTCCGCGCGGCGGGGGTTCTGGCAGTTCCGTGCGGCTCCATCCAACGGCAATGTGGGCCTGGAGGGATGGCTCGACACCCTGGTGCTGATCCGCCGATCGCCCGAAGCTGCCATCAGTCCTGACACCGACGGGCTGATCGGCGGACGCTATCGCGGAACGCTGAGTCGAACGGGGGTCTACGCCAGCACGGTACGTCCCTTCGTGCCGGATGAGGTGGCGGAGATAGCCGAAATGAGTGGGGCCCTGGACGACTTCTTTCCTCCGCTGCCGGGCGGAGCCCTCAGCCGTGGCGAGGTGTGGACCGACTCGGCGGGCCTGACCATACGGCGGCTGACGGACAGTGCGGTCTCCGGTGTTCCCTTGCTTCGGTTCTCGTTGAAGAGCCGGAAAGAGTCACGGGCCGCACCTACCCCGGCCGACACCATGCCACTGAAGCTCCGCCAAAAGACACAGGAAGAGGGTGAGTTCGTCTGGCATCCCGCCCTGGGTCTGCTCCGGCGCGACCGAAGGATCGTGGTGGAGACCACCGTCCCCCCCAGCCGGTCGGTGCGCCAGGCTGTCCGCTCGAAGGTGGAGCAACGGATTACCCTGGTTCGAGACCTGCGGGTGAGCCGCGGCGCCTCACGAAACGCTGCTCCGGATCGAACAGCAGGGCGGCCACGCCCAGAAGCACCAGGGAAGACGCGGCCAGAACCAGGATGTCGGTCATGAGTCCAAACTCGGCCGGCTGGCCGAAGGCGTGCCGCATCAGATCGACCTGATAGGTCACCGGATTGATCTGGGCAGCGAGCCGCAGCGCCGGCGGCATACCCGCGGTCGGGTACAGCGCCCCACTCACGAACAGGAGCGGGAAGAGCACCACGTTGATCACGCCCGCAAAGTTCTCCACCGACCGAAGGCGAGACGCTACCAGAAGTCCCAACCCGCTGCTGACGATGGATGACAGGGCAAGCGCGCCCACGGCGGCGATCAGATCGCGCGGTGCAACGGGCACGAAAAGGGGGGCCAGTACCAGCACGACGGCCCCCTGAAGGAAGCCTACTATCGCAGCGGCAACGGCTCTTCCTGCCAGGACCGCCGGCACCCCGGCGGGACTCGCCAGCATCAGCCGCAGCATGCCGAACTCCCTGTCGTACACGGTCGAGATGGCCATGAGCATGGCGCCGAACAGCGCGGCCATCACCACGATCCCGGGATAGACAAAGGCCTGGTAGGAGACTCCTCCTTCGACCCGGGCGATGGCGTTGAAGCCGGTGCCCACCAGGAGCAGCCACATGAACGGCCGCGCGATCCCACCCAGGAGCCGGCCCTTCTGACGTGTGCTGCGTGTCAGGTCTCGCGCGATAATGCCGTAGATGGTGCTGAGCGAGCTCATGTCACCTTAGCCAATGGTCTGCTCGACTCTTCCACTGGCCTCTGCGTGAGCGCGAAATACACATCCTCAAGCGTGGCGGGGCGCAACGAGAAGCGCTCGATGCCAGGGGCGGAGCCTGCCAGCTCCACCACGGCCTCACGGGACCCGCTGAGTCCGATACGGAAACCCCGCTCCGTTCGCATGCTGCCCGCTGCTGCGCCAAGCCCGCGCAGGGCCTTGACCAGACGCTCGGCGCCCGGTCCCTCGATCTCGGCTACCTCTTGCCCGACCGTTGCCCGGAGCACCGCCGGCGTGTCGTTGGCCACCACGCTCCCGCGTGACAGAAGGACGACCCGGTCGGCCCCCTCGGCCTCTTCCAGATAGTGGGTCGAGAACAGGATCGTCGTTCCCCGGCTGCGGCGCTGGCTCTCCAGCAGCGACCACACCCGGTCGCGATGCTCCGGGTCGAGGCCCACCGTGGGCTCGTCGAGGATGAGGAGGTCGGGTTGGTGCAGAGAGGCCCGGGCAATGTCGAGCAGCCGGCGCCATCCCCCGGAGAGCTTCCCCGCCGGCTTTTCAGCGTGGCTGAGGAGCCCGGTGAGCTCCATTGCCTCAGAGACGGCCTGCCCCACACCCCGGCCGACTACGCCGGCCAGACGCGCGGCGAAATACAGGTTTTCCGAAACGGTGAGAAGACCGTCGACGCTGATCTCCTGAAACACCAGTCCCAGGCGCTGCCGAACCGCGCGACGGTCCCTGGAGGTGTCGTGGCCGAAGATTCGAGCGCTGCCGCGGGTGGGTGCCAGCAGGGTGGCGAGCAGGAGCATTGCAGTGGTTTTGCCGGCGCCGTTCGGCCCCAGGAGTCCGACCAACGAACCGGGAGCAACTTCGAGATCGAGAGCGTCGAGCGCTCGCGTCTGACCGTAGTCACGCCCCAACCCTTCGGTCTGTATGGCGGGCGCCGGCTGGCTCACACGCGCTGGGGCTCGGCAGCGAGGGCGCGGTAACTGTATTCCGGAGTATCCAGCGCCGGCTCCGTCAGCGCGTTGTCCACCACGCGGCGCAACGGGCTTAGCGTGCAGACCGGGTCGGTGTTGGCCGCGTCGCCGGTGAGCGCAAACGCCTGACAGCGGCAGCCACCGAAGTCGGTGGCCTTCCGAGGACAGCTCCGGCACGGCTCCTTCATCCAGCTGTCACCTCGGAATGCGCGGAACGCTTCCGACTCCTGCCAGATCCACTCCAGGGACCGGCTCCGCACATCATCGAACCGCAGGGTGGTGATCCCGGTGGCGCCATGACACGGAAGCACCATGCCGTTGGGCGTCACCACGAGATAGAGCTTTCCCCAGCCACCGTAGCAGGCCTTGGGATAGAGCTCATAGTAATCGGGGAGCACGTAGGTGATCTGCATGCGGCCGCGATATCGCTGAATGGCTCGCTCGGCGATCTCCCGCGAGCGCTCCACTTGCTCCCGCGTCGGCATGAGCGCCGCACGATTCTGAAGTCCCCAGCCGTAATACTGGGTGTTGGCGAGCTCGATCCGGTCGGCTCCGAGATCGGCCGCCAGGTCGATGAGCGCGCCAATCCGGTCGAGGTTGGCCCGGTGAAGCACGACGTTGATGGTGAAGGCAAAGCCGAGCTCACGGACGATAGACGCCGCGGCCTGCTTGTGCTTGACTGAGCGCACCCCGGCGATTCGCTCTGCCACCTCCGGGTCGGAGTCCTGGATGGAGATCTGGATGTGCTCGAGGCCGACCTCCTTGAGCCGCTCCGCGCGGGCCCGGGTCAGGCCGAGGCCCGACGTCACCAGGGTTGAATACAAACCCTCCCGACGCGCGTGCTCGGCCAGTTCTTCGAGATCTTTCCGCAGCAGGGGCTCACCACCCGACAGGCCGAGCTGCAGGACGCCCAGCTGCCGGGCCTGGGTAAAGACCCGCTTCCAATCTTCGGTGGCGATCTCACTCTCGGCCCGGATCAGATCCAGGGGATTGGAACAATAGGGGCAGTGCAGCGGACACCGGTGGGTCAGCTCCGCCAGCAGCGTGGTTGGGATGTCAGCCGGCACGAATAAGCTCCCGTTCCGCCATCAATGAGAGATACTCGGTGACATCGCTGCTCACGTCCGCCTGGTAGCGTTCATTCAGGATCGTCACAATCCCCTCGACTGTGTTGGTCCCGTTGCAGAGCTCGAGAATTGCGGCGCCGGTATCGTTCAGCAGCACCGCCCCTTCGGGATACAGTAACACGGGACGTTGCCGGACCGGATCGAACTGGAGGCGGGTCATCCGCCAGAGCCTGGGGGTTGAGCCGGGAGTGAGGAGTCGGGAGTCGGGAGCCACGGTCACGACTCGCGATACGCGTTGTGAATGGTGTCGATCATTACCCACAACATTTCCAGCTTGAACGCCAGTGCCTCGAAGGCCCGTTGCTGGCTTTCGACCGTGGTACAGTGCAGCTGAACCAGCATAAGCCCTTGTTGGCTGTCTCGCGGGGCTTGAACGAGCCGGCTCTTGAAGTAGTCCAGCGCCTCGGCCCGGATCCAGGGGTAGTGCTCGGGAAAGGCGGCGATTCGCTTCCGCATGAGGTCGGGGGCAAAGAGCTCGGTCAACGACGACGCAACGGCCTCGATCCATGGCTTGGTCTTGCAGAACGTGACGTACGATTCGGCTGCCATCCGTACGCCAGGGAGCACGTGTCGCTCGTCCACCATCTCCTCCCGGGGAACACCGAGCGCCTCGCCCAGCCGAATCCATAGCTCGATGCCGCCGGGGGCACCGTTTGGGCTCGATGGCCCGGTACCGTCATGGTCTATGATGCGCTGGATCCATCCCCGCCTTACCTCCGGGTCAGGACAGTTGGAGATGATGGCCGCGTCCTTCCGGGGAATGGCGCGCTGGTATGCCAGCCGGTTGGCTACCCAGCCGCGAAGCTGAGGTGGCGTGAGCCGGCCCTCATGCATCAGCTGGTGAAAGGGATGCCGGGCGTAATAGGACGTGCTGAAGGAGCGGAGGCCTTCCGCCAGCGCCTCGGGGCCGAGTGGCCGCTCCAACTGGGGGATCGCCGGGGACGGCGGGGCCGCCTGAGAAGAGGCACTGAGGGTGGCTGTCATGGTCGTCAGATCGAGAAGCTCATGCCGTCGTGGCCGACCAGGATCCCGGCTGCTTCGACCTGTTCCCGCTCAGAGGAACCGTTCAGGAGCATCGGATTGGTGTTGTTGATGTGGGTGTACACCTTGGTTGGGCGTGACAGGCCGGCCAGCCGGGTGAGGGTCCCATTTCGTCCGGAGATGGGTTGATGGTCCATTTCGCGCGCCCGCCGGTCGCTGATGCCAAGCGAGATCAATTCATCATCGGTCCAGAAAGTCCCGTCGAACAGGACCAGGTCGCTGTCACCCAGCCGGTGAAGCAGCATCTGGTCCAGCTCGCCGCAGCCTGGGACATAGGCACAGGACCCGCCGGTGGCTTCGTCGCGGAGGATCAGGCCCACGGTGTGCCCTCTCGCCTGTTCCTGGGCGAAGCGTGGCGGTCCAGCCGGGACTTCGAATGGCAGAATCGAGATAGAGCTCTCGGTTCCGTCCCGATAGCGGAGTGGTACTGTTTCATCGAGCCCCATTTCGGTCACCTGTACCTGCGCGAATGCCTGCGTGACCGGCAGGATTCGAGAGTCCCTTTCCAGAATCCGACGCACCGCCTGAGTGACGTAGAGCTGAAGGCGACGAGCCTCCCGCAGCAGCACGATACCCAGCGTATGGTCGAGCTCGGCATCGGTTGCGACGATTCCCTCGACCGGCGTGTGACGGATTCCAGTGGGAATCGGACCGGGCAGACAGTCCAACTGTTCCCGCACATCAGGGGAGGCATTCAGCAGAAACCAGCGCTTCCCATCGACGCTGACCGCAGCCGAGGATTGGCTCCGTTTCGAGGCCCGGTGAGGGGTGGAGCGGGCCACCCGGCAGGTGGGGCACCAACAGTTCCACTGCGGAAAGCCACCGCCGGCGGCGGTTCCAAGCAGGATGACATGCACGTGGAATAGCCGAAGGGCCCGCTTTCGCGAGCCCCCTGGTCTCAACTTTGGTTAGAGCGTCGCGACGTAGGCAGTGACTTCCATCGTGACCGCGACAATTTCTGCTTCGGGCTTGGTCCATGACATGGTGGTACGCTCCGCATGGTAGGTAGAACAGTCAGCTGCGTGGGTGCTTTCACCCAGTCGGCCCCTTAGATGGCCCGACCACACCCGGAGTAAAGCAGGCGGCGTGCCATGCAGGGGCAGGAGCGGATCGACTTGGCTTAATATGCTTGCAGGAATGGACTTGGATTGCGGACTGAGCCGAGATGCACTTATTCCAAGCGACCGCAAGGTGGGTGAGGTCAACCAGGATTGGGGCTTCTCACCCAATCCCAATTCCGAACTTCTTCAGCCGGTAGCGCAACGTGTCCCGGCTGATCCCCAGGCTCTGTGCCGCGCGGGTCTGATTGCCGCCGGCCTCTCGCATGGCGCGCTCGATCATCGAGCGTTCGACCTGCGTGAGATCTCCTCGCTCGAGGGGCACGCCAGGGTCGCCGCCGGAATCCGAGCTCTCGTTTGCTACCCTCATGGGGGCCGCAAGCGACAGGTGCTCCACGTTGAGCGTGGCGTCCCGGCTCCAGAGCACCGCGCGCTCGATGACGTGGCTCAGCTCCCTCACGTTGCCGGGCCAGGGGTAGGACAACAGCACCTCTCGCGCCCGGGCGTCGATCCGGCGCACGTCTTTGCCATACTTGGTGCTGTATCGCCGGAGGAAGTGCTCCGCCAGGACGAGCGCGTCGTCGCCCCGCTCCCGAAGCGGCGGCAGATGCAGCAGGATCACGGCAAGACGGAAATACAGGTCGCTACGGAACCGGTTACGCTGAACCTCTGACTCCAGGTTCCGGTTGGTGGCGGCCAGGATCCGTACGTTGATCTTCCGGTCGCGAATTCCGCCAACACGCCTCACCGTACGCTCCTCGATCGCTCGCAGCAGCTTTCCCTGAAGCGACTGCTCCAGGTCGCCCACCTCGTCGAGGAAGAGGAAGCCACCTTCTGCCGCCTCGAACAGCCCGATCTTGGATTCTTTTGCATCGGTGAAGGCCCCCCGCTCGTAGCCGAAGAGCTCGGCCTCCATCAGGTTGGCGGGCAGAGCCGTGCAGTTCACGTCGATGAACGGTCGCCCCGACCGGGGGCCGGACGCGTGGAGGGTTCGGGCAACCAGGCCCTTGCCGGTTCCGGTTTCCCCGGTGATGAGCACCGGCGGCGTCTCATCCAGCGCGGCAATCTGGCGAACCTGATCCATCACCGCCGCCAGCGCCGGCGAGCTGCCGAGGATTCCGGCGAAGGGCACCTCGCTGCCCGCCCGGCTTCGATAGTAGGAGAGCTCCTGCTTCATCAGGGTGTTTTCCCGGGCCCGGTCGGCCAGCAGCTTCAGCTCCTCGAGATCCACCGGCTTTTTCATGTAATCGAAGGCGCCCAGCTTGACCGCTTCGACCGCGCCCTCGATGGTGCCATGGGCAGTCATGATGATCACCGGGATGGAGGAATCGAAGTCGCGGATCCAGCGGAGCAGATCGATACCGCTCATGCCGGGCAGTCGCACATCGGCGAACACCACATCGGGTCGAAGGCTCTCGACCAGCTCCTTGGCTCTTTCAGCGTCGCCGGCGATCTCGGCCTCGTATCCCGCCTCGGCCAGAAAGGTCTTGACCGCCCGCGCGAGCGTACGCTCATCATCTACGATGAGCACGGTCGACCCGCTCATGACGAAGACCCCACCGCGGCGGGCTCGGCCGCCGGGAGCCGGATTCGCACCGTAGTGCCGGCGGGCCCGCTGCCGATCTCGAGCCGCCCGCCATTCTGCTCGACGTAGCGCTTGGCAATCGCGAGCCCCAGGCCGGTGCCATCGGACCGTGTGGTGAAGAAGGGCTCGCACACGGAGGGGAGGACATTGTCCGGTATGCCTCGACCGGTATCCGAGACTTCGATAGCGACCTCGGGCCCGATTCCGGCTTCGCTCAACTCCGCGCCGATGCGGAGCCGCCCGCCTTCGGGCATGGCGTCAAGCGCGTTGGAGATCAGCTCCACCAGCACCTGCTCGACCTGCATAGGATCGACCCGCACCTCGGGCAGCGAGGGCGGAATCTCCACTGCCAGCTTTACTCCGCGCTCGCGCAGCTGCTCGGCGAAAGCCGGCAGTAACGCTTCTACCAGCCGGGGAACGCTCTCGCTGGTGGGGCGGAAGGGGGCGGGCCGGGAAAAGCTCAGCAGGTGGCTGATGCGGCGGTCGAGCCGGTCCACTTCCTCGATGATGGCATCCAGGTGCTCGCTCGACGAGGGAGAATCGGGGTGGCGCCGGACGACCTGCGCCGCGGCGCGGAGACTGGCCAGCGGGTTTCGGAGTCCATGAGCGACGGCTGCCGCCATCTCCCCGATCGATGCCAGCTTCTCGGACTGGACCAGCTGGGCCTGGGTGCGCTCCAGCTGCGAGATCTTTGTCCCCAGCTCGCGGTTGAGCTGGACCATGTCGGACCGCGACTGCCTGAGGTTGTCCGTCATGCCGGCAAAGGCTCGCGCCAGCTCGCCGATCTCGTCCCTGGATCTGGTGGTAATCGGATGGTCGAGGTTACCCGCCCCCACTACGGCCATCGCCCCGGTGAGCTGGCTGACTGGACGCGCCAGGCTGCGGGAGATGAGCCAGGAGCCCAGCAGCCCAGCCGCGAGCGTAAGGACCACGATCAAGACCAGCATGCGCTCCTGGGCAGCGAGGATCTCTTCAAGGCGGGCATAGGCGCCACGCACGCTCGACTCCCGCGCCCGGCGGTAGATGTCGCGGTTGAGCTGAGTCAAAGCAGGTTGCAAACGGCCTTTGAGCTCCTGCTGAGCCATGGTAAACGCGGCTTGGCGCTTCCCCGAGTCGTAGAGTCCGAAAATGCTGGCCGCGGCTGCCTGGATCTGCTGTTGGATATCGCGGACCCCGTCGGCCAGCGCCATCTCGTCGGGCCGCAGTTCACCGGTCCAGCGCTGCTGCCAGTAGTCCACCACTTCACCTGCCAGATGGAACTCCTTCTTCGCCCTTGGGTCCATGCCGCTCAGATAGCGCCAGATGATCTCGCTCTGATCGAACATGGCGGTCTCCAGCTCGGCGTACGTCCGGGTACGCGCCATGCTCTCGCCCAATGCCTCCAAGGCGCGGCGCTCCATGTAGTTGCTCCGGATCGCCTCGGCCCCGATCAGAAGCGCGGGGAGGACCATGAGTGAAAAGCCGAGCAGGAGTTTGCGCTGGAAGGTCACGGGCCAAACTTAACGGATACAAACGGGTCCGGTGAGAGTCCGTACATTCCTGACGCTGGCAGGTAGCCACGGATGAACACGGATTGAAACATTCTCAGATAACTGAACAAATCATTCGTGTGTTCTTTACGGTGTACAATGAGCTAGGACCGGGGTTCCTCGAGTCGGTGTACGTGCAGTCCCTGGCGATCGCCCTCTTTCAGGCGGGCCTATCAGTGGAGAGGGAAAAGTCGCTGACAGTCTGCTTCCGCGGCGAAGTTGTGGGCAAGTTTCGCGCAGATCTGATTGTCGCGAAAGTCGTCTTGGTGGAAGCAAAGGCTTGTCCAAAACTTAGTCCCCTACATGAAGCCCAAGCGCTCAATTACCTCCGGGCCACGTCTCTGGAGGTGGGGCTACTCGTCAACTTCGGCTCCCGGCCCCAGTTCAGGCGGCTCATCTACGACAATCCCAGAAAACATCCAACCATTCTATAGGTGCCAGTAGAAGGCCCTTGCTTGGCAGAGGAACGATCCGCGTCTATCCGTGTTCATCCGTGGCTTTGCTTTTCTCTTGCTCCGTGCGGCTAAACGTCATAGTTTGGTCTATCCATCATGCCTTCGGAGGTCCTGCCGATGTCGGACGCATTCCTGAGCTCCGACGACTTCGACGAACAAGCCCATCACCTCTACAATGAAGGCCTCTACGATGAAGCCCTGAC
>JALYPB010000102.1 GCA_030856585.1 Gemmatimonadota bacterium
ACTGCGATCTCGATCTGGGCCAGGGGTCGGAGATGAGAACGCCTATCCCGGTGGGATAGGCCGAAGAGGTGAGCGCGGGGCTCGGGCTTCGGCAGCTGGACCATCCCTCGTGCGTATGGCACTCGGGACTCCTGGCTTTGCGTCCCCGTCTCACGACGGGTTTGCCTTTTTCGTGATGCCCACGTTCGGGCACCCGCGTATTCGCAAAACATGGACCATTAACGAGTCATGGCGGGGCGGAAGGGAGGGAAAGCGAAACGGGGGCAGCCTGAGCCGCCCCCGTTCCGTCCTAAGCTGAGACCCCCCAAGCGACTAGCGCTTACGAGCCGGGGTGGCCTTGGTGCCGAAGTTATACGCTACAGCCAGCCCGAAGGTCGGGTCGTTGCTGAAATCCGAGCCCAACGGGATGCTGACGCTCGGGCGGACTGCGATGTTCGAGTTGAAAATGAGGCCCACGCCCAGCGAAGCCAGTCCGTAGGTCTCGGAGGTCTCCAGGGCGGGGTTGGTGCCGTCGTCCAGCTTGTCCTTGCGGTACGCCAGCCCGAGGCCGGCGTTGGGGACAATCTGCATCTTCGGGCTCGAGCTCATCACCTTACCAACCGCGAAGCCCAAGGTGCCCTGCCGACCCGACAAATCGGTGCCGCCGGCATCGATGTCCTTCGGGCCCATGCCGAACGACAAGCTGGCCACGGGACACACCTGCGCCTGCGCCACCCGGCCGACGGTCAGCTGGTAACCGACCTGGGCACCGAGGTCCATGGCCGACCCATCGAAGCCATCGTATGAGGTCCGGCCGAGATTAGCCTTGCCGAACAGCCCAGCCGCCTGCCCGTAACCGAAGCTGGCGCCGTAGCTGTTGGACAGATCGGTGAACGCTGCATTGCCGGCCACCTGCATCTGGCCATTGGAGTGCGAGGGAAGCCCTAAGCAGGTCTGGGCCGCTGCCGGTGCGTTAGCTACGGCGAGCAGGGCCATCGAAACGACGAGCGTGCGGCGCATTCGTGTCTCCGTGAAAAAGAGTGTGGACGCGCCCTGCGCGATCGAGTCGATCGCTGGAAGGGAGCAGGGCCTTTAAACGGAAACGCCCATCCCGGAAAGGATAGGCCGAAGGGAGAGCAGAGGGGCTCGGCTTCGGCAGCTGGACCATCCCGCGCAGGCTGCGCTCGGGACTCCTGGCTTTGCGTCCCCGCCTCACGACGGGTTTGCCTTTATCGGCGCCGCCCTTGTGGGCGACGATGGGACGCTAACCAGCGGTTGCAGCCCGCGCAAGGTGGCGTTGCAAGCAGCCACTTGCTTACAGCAACTTCTTGCAGTATACTGGCCTTATGTCCGTCCGAAACCAGCTCCTGGATGCCGCCGCCCGCCTGTATGCCGAAGCGGGGTATCGTGGCGCCACCACGCGCCGGATTGCGGGTGAGGCCGGCGTGAACGAAGTCACCCTGTTCCGGCACTTCGGTTCCAAGGACGCCCTCATTCGCGAAGCGATCACTCGTGCGGGGCTCTCGTCCGTCACCGAGTTGCTGCCGCAGGTTCCTCGCGATCCCCTTCGCGAGGTGCGCGATTGGGCCAAAGCTCACATCACCGAGCTACGAGAGCGCAGATCGTTGATCCGCACCTGCATGGGAGAGATCGAAGAGCACCCGGGAATCTTCTCCGAGCAAAACAGCCCGCCCACGGTGGCCGCGAAGGCGCTCTGCCAATATCTCCGTCGTCTCCGGGAAGCCGGTCTGGCCAAGGCTCAGTTCGATGAGACTGCGGCCTCCGCCATGCTGATGGGTGCACTCTTCGCGGATGCCATGGGCCGTGACATAATGCCGGAGCTGTACCGCAACGAGCCGGAGCAGGCGCTGGATGAGTATGTACGGTTATTTCTCCGTTCAATCGGGGTGGGACGCCGCCGCAATGTGAGCCCTGGATGAAGACCACCCCGCCCCGCTTGGGTCTCGCGTTTTCGTGTTCGCTTTTGCTCTTTGTGGTCTTAGCACCTACGGCCTTGGCTCAGCAGG
>JALYPB010000106.1 GCA_030856585.1 Gemmatimonadota bacterium
GGTCATCGGTGAGCGGTGAGCGGGTGGTCTAAACACGCTGAGTAGGTCCCTCGCTGCGATCGGGATGAGGAACATGTTCGAGACCCCGACCTTTGCCGCCTACCCCTCACCGCTTACCCCTCACCGCTTACCGCTCACCTCAGAATGATCCCCGTCCTCTCCCCCGAACAATCCAACAACTGGGACCGCCTCGCCGTCAGTGCTGGCGTCGAGCTCGCGACGCTCATGGAGAACGCGGGGAGGGCAGTGGCCGTCGTGCTGGCTGACCGTTATCCGCACTTGCTCCGGTCCGGCGTGCTGGTGGCAGCCGGGCCGGGTAACAACGGAGGCGACGGCTGGGTCGTGGCGAGGGCACTGCACCACGCCGAGATTCCAGTCTGGGTCGCGTCCTCGGGTCCTGGATCGGAGCCGCGGGAGCGCGTGGCAAAGCTCGCCCGAGCCGAGGGAGTCCGGGAGGTGGGGCCGGACGGACCCTGGCCCAGTATCGGGCTGGCTATCGATGCGCTCCTTGGGACCGGTGCATCGGGAGCGCCGCGGGCCGCTGTTGCCGCGCTGGTTGCCCGCCTCGTCGATCTCGATGTTCCAATCCTTGCCATCGATGGTCCTACCGGTGTCGATCTGCTGAGCGGGGCGGTCCACGGCGTGACCCGCGCCGACCTCACGGTGACCTTCGGCGGGTTCCGCCGTGGCCACCTGCTGGCGCGGGACGAGGTGGGCGACGTCGTCGTCGTCGACATCGGCCACCCGCCTGCCGATCCGTCCTGGCCCGTCCTGGTCACTGACATCCAGGCCGCCCAGTGGATGCGCCGGCTTCGGGCTCGAGACCACAAGGGCGCGCGAGGACGGGTTGTGGTGGTCGGCGGCGCTACCGGCATGAGCGGCGCCGTTCGAATGGCCGCGCGTGCTGCGTGCGGTGCGGGGGCCGGGCTGGTGCACGTGGTGGCGCCGCCGGATACCGTCGCCGCTCTGATACAGGCGGAGCCCGACGTCCAGACCTTTGCTCACTCTTTCGAGGAGCCACCGCCGGCGGCTCTACTCGAGCTGATCGAGCGAGCTGACTCGGTGATCATCGGGCCAGGTCTCGGCCGTGCGCCGGGTCGGCGGAATTTCATCACCGCCCTGGTGGAAGCCTCACGAGCGGTGGTGCTGGACGCCGATGCGCTGACCGCATTCGGCGGTGCTACCGGGGAGCTGCTGCCGCTCGCTGCTGGGCGACCTCTGGTCCTCACTCCACATCCCGGCGAATTCCGCTCACTGTTCCCGGCTCTGGCGGGCACCCGGGAGCTCGATCCCTGGGCCGCCGCCGCCGCCGCGGCCCAGGAGACTAGCGCTGTTATCCTGCTCAAGGGCGTTCCTACCGTGATAGCGTCCCGGCAAGGTCAGCTACTCACCATCGTCGCCGGCAACCCCGGGCTCGCCACCGGCGGAAGCGGTGATGTTTTGAGCGGGCTGGTGGCGGGCAACCTGGCAAGCGGACTCGACCCTGACATTGCTGCGGCACTGGGCGCGCAGGCGCTGGGGCGTGCGGCCGATCTTGCGGCCAGGCGGTACACCGCTCGGAGCCTCCGGCCGATGGACGTGGTGCAGGCCCTGCCCGATCTCTGGCGCTATTGGGTTTTACTTTCCAGCGCCGCGCCCCCGCCGCACCCTCCAGTCATGCTCGAGCTGCTCCGGCCGCAGACGACCTAGAGCCCGCACATATAGATTCTCTTGATGCGTCATCTTCCGGCGATTCTTGCCACGCTGTGCCTGACATCTCCTGCTGCGGCTCAGTCATTCTCCCGGGATTGGCGTCCCGAAGAACGGACGGTCATCGGAGACTTCAGCCGTATCAACGCGATCGCGACATCGCTGGATCGAGTGTACATCGTGTCGCCGTCCGCGGTCTTGATCTGGAACCCGCAGTTTCGACGCTGGGAAGGGGCGTTCGATCCGCCGACCCCATCCTTGCTCGCGCGCGTCTTCTCGGCCCTCACCGATCCGCTCGACAATTCTCTCTGGCTCGCCCGTCCCGATGGGTGGGTGCACTATCAGCCCGACATCCAGCTGTGGGACCAGGGTGTGGTACCCGACGGCGTAGTCGCCATCGCATTCGATCAGATCAACCCCGGCGCCGGGCTCTATATCCGCACCCGGCGCGAGTGGCAGCTGCTGCCCCGCGGCGGTTTGGCTCTGGTGCCGGCCTCGGCGCCGGGACAACCCATTGGCCCCGCTTCGGTCGAGCAGGCAGTCCACAGCAATCCTTCGCTGCAGGCGAATGCGGCGGCAATTCTGAGGGAAAATCGCCTGCGCGACGTCCGCTACACCGCGGCCGCGCGTGCCTTCGACAACCGGGGTTGGTACCTCGGTACCTCCGGGATCGGTGCGCTGTATGTGGACGATGGCGCCCCGCTTCCGCAGCGTCTCAGCTTCGGGCTGCCGTCTGACCGCGTTGGCGCGGTGTTCAGCTGGCCCGGCGGTGTCTGGGCCGGCACTGATCGGACCCCGGTGGCCGATGCCTCGCTCACCTTCGTTTCCGGCGATCTTACCGAGTTT
>JALYPB010000122.1 GCA_030856585.1 Gemmatimonadota bacterium
TTCGTGAGCCACGGAAAGCTCCGGCGCCAGCGAACCTAAGGTCCAACCCTCCAATGTCTTGGAGACCGCACCCAAAACAGCTTCAGGGAAAGAGGATCCGGGCACAGATCGTGCGATTCCCCGCGAACACTGCCGCTGGTGACCTCAATGTTCGCACGTCGGAGACGGCCTCGTGGAAATCCGCAGTCGGTTCGGCCGTGGTGATGCCCACCAGCACTCCTTCGGATCCCTCACATGATGCGCTGGGTGGAAGCCCTGGCCGAGCGGGCAGGGGTCGCCAGCAACTTCCCAACGATCCAGAGACTCTGGCCGTCCGAGCGGCACGCGCCCGCGGGCAATCCATCATATCCCCAAAGCCGATATAACCGGGCTCTCAATTTCGTGCTGGCGTGCCTCGGTCTGATCGCGGCGTCGCCGGTGCTGCTGATAATTGCAGTACTGATTAGATTGTCGTCGCGAGGGCCGGTATTCTACACCCAGACCCGGGTCGGTCTCGACCGACGGGAGCCGCTCGACAGCAGCGGGAATCACCGGCGGGAGCAGGATCTCGGTGGCGAGCCGTTCACGATCTATAAGTTCCGAACCATGCGGGTCGATGCCGAGCAGGGAAGCGGAGCGGTCTGGGCCCAGCAGCAGGACCCCCGGGTCACCGCGGTGGGCGGATTCCTGCGGCAGTACCGGCTGGATGAGCTGCCCCAGCTGGTCAACGTGCTCAAGGGCGAGATGAACATCGTGGGTCCCCGCCCCGAGCGGCCCACCATCTTCGCCGAGCTGCGGGAGCACATCGCCGAGTATCCGCTGCGGCAGCGGGCCAAGCCGGGCATTACCGGGCTGGCCCAGATCAACCATCACTACGATCGCTCGCTGGAGGACGTCCGGACCAAGGTGCACTACGATCTGGAGTACATCCGGCGCCAGTCGGTCACCGAGGACCTGCGCATCATGCTCAAGACGGTGCCCGTGATCCTGCTCCGGCGCGGCGGCTGGTGAGCTCCGAGAGCACCAGCCGGCAACACGGCCCGGCCCCCGCGCTCATCCTCACTGGTCTGATCCTCTTTGCTCTCTTCCTCCGAGCCTGGCGGCTGGGCGACTGGGGCTTCGAAGCCACTGAGATGTTCACCCTGCGGGATTCCAACAACCCGAAGCTGGGTAACCCCAGGCCGCTGATCTACTTCCTGAACTACTTCCTGATTCGCAGCTGGCGGCCGCTCGATGAGCTGGGACTCAGGCTCTTCCCGGCTCTTTTCGGCGTCCTGGCTGTTCCAGCGGTTTACCTGGTGGGCCGCCGGCTGCTGGGTACCCGAGCAGCGCTCTTCACCGCGTTCCTCATCGCGGTGAGCAGCTTCCACGTCTACTACTCGCAGTTTGCGCGGTACTGGTCGCTCGTCTTCCTGCTCTCCGCCATATACCCGTACGCCATCTACGTGGGTGTTCGAGAGAGAAATCGCGAGGCGCTGTTTGTCGGCTTTATCACCGGCGCCCTCGCCATACTGGCCCACCCAGTCTCCACCCTTCTGGTGGGGGGGCTGGGGTTGTGGCTTATGGCGACCTACCTGCGGCGTGACCACATGGCCTGGCTGTGGGGTCAGCGCGCCGCTCGCTGGGGCCTGCTGGCGTTCGTAATCGTCGCCCTGGTGCTGGCAGTCCGGTACATACCGATGCTGCAAGACTGGATCACCGTGCGGACCCAACCGAAGGGCGGACAGTTTCTGCTCCATCTGCCAGGGGGGCCCGGACTCAAACAGCTCGCGGTTCTCCTGAGCTATGCAGACACTCTGACGCTGCCCGTGGTGCTGGCGGGCGTGGTGGGGATCGTTCTACTCTGGCAGCAAGGTGAACGTTCGTTGGCGCTCCTGCTGACGTGCTTGCTGGTCTTTCCGGTGGCTTTTCTCATACTGGTGTCGTTTTTCGCTGCCATTTCAACGATGTACCTTCTCCCGACGAGCCCGGTTCTCTTCTACGGCGCCGGTGTCTTTCTCGATCGCATAGCCAAGGTTGATCTGGGCCTCCGACCCCGGTGGCTGGTCCCGGTCACGGTGACCGCCCTCATCGTCATCGGGGGGGTGCCCACCCTGATCTCGCAGTACCGGGATGGAAGGCGGTACGGCTTCAAGGCCATGGCGAGCTGGTTAAACGAACGTCTCGAGCCCGGTGATGTGGTGTTCTCGGACCAGCACCAGGTAATGCAGTACTATCTCAAGACGGTGCCTGTGCAGCGCCTGGTGGGCGATCCAGCCCCGCTCATGACGGCGATGGACTCAGGGAAGAGGGCGCTCTGGGTCGTGGCCCCGGCGCCGTCACACGCCTTTCGCACCAACCCGAAGCTGGGGAAGCTGAAGAGCTGGATTCAGGGCCGCTGCCAGCTGCGAAACACGCTCGGCTCGGGGCGCCTCGACTTCCGGCAGCACTACCTCGAGATCTATCGCTGCCCCCCTGCCCTGCCGGTAGCCACATCGCCCTGATTCCGGCCGTTGATTGTCAGCGGCACATCGTTGCTGGCCAGTAGCTCGCGGTACATCCCTTCCCAGAGATCCATGATGCGAGGAAGCGCGTAATGGGCCTCGATGTGCTCCCGCCCGCGCTGGCCCAGCCGACGTCGCTCATCTGAAGGCAGGTCGGCGAGCCTGAGCATCCCCTGGGCCAGCGCGCCCGGGTCGCGACCCGGAACCAGGAACCCGGTCTCGCCATCCAGCACCACCTCCGGATTGCCTCCTACCGCGGTGGCCACGATCGGGATCCCGGCGGCTCCCGCCTCCAGCAGAACCACGGGCATCCCCTCCCACGCGGATGAAAGCACGTACCCGTCGGCCGCACTCATGAGCTCCGGCACGTCTCGGCGTACGCCCAGGAACCGCACCCGCTCGCTCACACCGAGCGATCGGGCGAGATCCTCGGTCTCCTGCTGGAGCGACCCCCTTCCTACGAGAAGGAGCCTCGAATCCGGCCGTTGGCTGGACACCTTGGCGAAGGCCGCGAGCATGTTGGGGTAGTCCTTGGCCAGCTCGAACCGGCCGACCGCGAGCCAGGCAAATTCATCCCCCAGACCCAGCTCGCTCCGAAGACCGGCGCGGGCCGCGGGGAGCGGACGGAACCGTAGCGTATCGACCCCGTTGGGAATCACCCGTAACCGGGCTGGCGAGACAGCGCCGGCGGCGACATATCGAGCGGCCGCGGTTTCGCTCACGATGCTGGTGCAGTCGGCCAGCCGGTCGGTCAGCCGGTAGCCGAGACGCCGGAGGCG
>JALYPB010000165.1 GCA_030856585.1 Gemmatimonadota bacterium
TCACGTTGTTTATTATCATCTTCTCTCATTCAAGGGGCAACATGCTGGACTCCCGCCGGGGCCGGCGGGTCGCGATTATCGCCGGCGTCCGTACCCCGTTTGCCAAGAGTGGCACCGTCTTTCGGGACGTGTCTGCCACGGCGCTGGCCCGCCACGCGGCGCGCGAGCTGCTCTATCGCAGCGAGATCGACGGTCGTGAGATCGACGAGGTCGTGTTCAGCCAGGTGGTGCCCTCCGCCCTGACGCCGAACGTGGCTCGCGAAGTGAGCCTGTTGCCGCAGCTTCCGCCCAGCGTCCCAGCCTATACCCTGAACCGTGCCTGTGCATCCGGGGCGCAGGCAATCAACAACGCCTCCGACCAGATCCTCCTCGGTCACGCCGACGCGATTCTTGCCGGCGGGGTCGAGTCACTCTCCGATATTCCCATCCTGCATTCGCGCCGCTTCAGTCAGGTGCTGGTCGATGCCAGCAAGGCGCGCAGTTTTGGTGGACGGGTGGCCGCAATGGGCCGGGTCCGCCCCCGCGACCTGATCCCGGTTTCCCCGGCGATCGCCGAGCCTTCTACCGGCGAGTCGATGGGGCAATCGGCCGAGAAGATGGCCAAGGAAAACTCGATCAGCCGGGAAGACCAGGACCGGCTTGCCTTGATGAGTCATCAGCGCGCAGCCGCCGCGACCGCCGATGGCCGGCTGACGGCGGAGATTGCACCCTGGTTCAGCGGCCCGGAAATGGACCAGGTTATCACCGGAGACAACGGTGTCCGTCCGGATACGTCGCTGGACGCGCTCGCCAAGCTCAAGCCGGTGTTCGACCGGAAGTACGGCACCGTTACCGCCGGCAACTCCTCTCCGCTCACCGATGGTGCAGCGGCCGTGTTGCTCATGGCGGAAGAGAAGGCAAAGGCGCTGGGTCACGAGCCGCTGGCATATATCAGGAGCTATGCGGTAAGCGCGGTGGATCCCGGTTGGCAGCTTCTCATGGGACCGGTCTTCGCGGTTCCCAAGGCCCTGGAGCGGGCCGAGCTGACCTGGAAGGACCTGGGGCTGGTCGAGATTCACGAGGCATTCGCCTCCCAGGTGCTCTCCAACGTGCAGGCCTGGGGCTCGCAGGCATGGGCCGATCGGCTCGGATTGCCGGGCCCGGTAGGTCAGGTCGACTGGGAGCGCACCAACGTGTCGGGCGGCTCGCTCGCCATCGGACATCCGTTCGCCGCCACCGGCGCCCGTCTCGTCACGACACTCGCAAACGAGATGCGCCGGCGTGACGTCCAGTTCGCGCTGCTTTCGATCTGTGCTCAGGGCGGAATGGGGTATGCCATGGTTCTGGAGAGGGTATGAGAGAAGAGTCAGGAGCTTGGAGTCGGGAGTCAGGGGCCGCTAGCTCCCAGCTCCCAGCTCCCAGCGCCCCGCACCAAGCGGCCTTCACCACGACCATCGAAAATGGCATCGCGGTGGTGTGCTTCGACCTCCCCGGCGAGCCGGTCAACAAGCTCAGCGCCGCGGTAAAGACCGAGCTGGAGGCGCTGCTGGTACGCCTGCGGGAAGATTCACTCACCCGAGCCGTGGTGCTGATCTCGGGCAAGGCCGACAATTTCATCGCCGGCGCCGATATCGAGGAATTCACCGCCATCGGAACGCAGACCGAGGCGGAGCGGTTGAGCTTCGAGGGGCAGGAGATGGTGAGCCGTCTCGAGACCTTCCAGAAACCGATCGTGGCGGCCATCAATGGCGCGTGCCTCGGTGGGGGCCTCGAGGTGGCCCTGGCGTGTCACTACCGGATCGCTACCGACCATCCGAAGACAGTGTTGGGGCTTCCCGAGGTTCAGCTGGGCCTGATTCCCGGAGCGGGCGGTTGTCAGCGGCTGCCCCGGCTGATCGGGGCACGAGCCGCACTGGACATGATTCTGACCGGCAAGACCGAGCGAGCCCGGAAGGCCCTCAAGCTCGGGCTGGTTGATGAAGTAGTTCCCCCGAGCATCCTCCGGCAGGTAGCCGTTGCGGCTGCGGACCGGCTCGCGCGCGAAGGGCTTCCCAAGCGCCAGCAGAAGGGGGGGCTTCCCGGGCTCATCCTCGACCGTACCGCACCAGGACGCCAGCTGGTCTATCGCGGGGCGCGAAAGCAGGTGCTGAAGAAGTCCGGCGGCCACTATCCTGCGCCGCTGGCCGCTCTCGAGGCCGTCCGGGTGGGACTGGAGCAGGGAATTACCGCCGGGCTGGCGGAGGAGCACCGGGCGTTCGGTGAGCTTGCGGTGGGAAATGTGTCCCGAAAGCTGGTGCAGATCTTCTTTGCCACTACCGCGCTCAAGAAGGATGACGGCGTCCGGCCAGGCACGGTGGTTCCCCGGCAGATTCGGCGGCTGGGAGTGGTAGGGTCCGGCTTCATGGGAGCCGGCATCGCCGGCACGGCCGTGATGAACGTCGAGGTTGACACCCGGCTCAAGGATTCCGACCTGACCCGGGTTGGCAAGGGATTGAAGGCGGCCACGAGCCTTCTCAAGGAGCGCCTGGCGCGCCGCAGGCTGACCCGGCCGCAGTACGAGCGGCTGAGTGCGCTCCTCTCCGGAGGCACCGACTTCAGCGGCTTCAGCCGGGCCGACCTGGTTATCGAAGCGGTATTCGAGGAGCTGGACGTCAAGCGTCAGGTGCTGGCCGAGGTGGAAGCAGAGATACGGGCCGACACCATCTTCGCTACCAACACCTCAACTATTCCCATTCATCAGATTGCGGCCCGCGCGCGCCACCCCGAGCGCGTGGTGGGAATGCACTTCTTCTCTCCGGTGGATCGGATGCCTCTGCTGGAGGTAATTCCGACCGAGGCCACCAGCCGCGATACCATCGTGACCGTAGTCCGGTTTGGACGCCGCATGGGGAAGACCGTTATCGTCGTGGCGGATCGGCCAGGGTTCTGGGTCAATCGGATTCTGTCGCCCTATTTGAACGAAGCCGGTCACCTGCTCCAGGAGGGCGTGCGCATCGAGCTGATCGATGCCACCATGACCGAGTTCGGCTTCCCGGTCGGGCCGGTGGCGCTGCTGGACGAAGTGGGGCTCGACGTGGCGCACAAGGCCGGAAGCGTGATGCACGAGGCGTTCGGCGACCGGATGAAGCCTGCCGCGTCACTGTCCCGGATGCTCGGCGCCACCCGGTTGGGCCGAAAGAATGGCCGTGGCTTCTACCACTACAAGGCGGGCCACAAGGCCGGTGTGGACGGCAGCGTCTATACCCTGCTGGCCGTGCGTCCCACCGATGGGCCCGAGGCAGAGGTGGTCGAGCAGCGCCTGGTGTACTCCATGCTGAACGAGGCCGCCCTCGCCTGCGCCGACCGGGTGGTTCGCAGCCCGCGCGACGCCGATATCGGCGCGATCTTCGGTATCGGGTTTCCCGCCTTCCGGGGCGGCCCGCTCCGCATGATCGATGACCTGACCCCCGGCAAGGTGGTCGAGACCCTCTATCAGCTCCAGGAACATTTCGGCGAGCGTTTCCGTCCGGCGCCCTCATTGCTCGAAATGGCTAAGTCCGGGGGCCGGTACTATCCCTCGTGACGCAGCGCCGAAGACGCTGCTTCATCGAATGACCTGGGCAATTGGCGTTGCGGTGGGATTTTATCTCGGCATTCTGGTTCTGCTCTGGATCTTCGAATCACGTCTCATCTACTTCCCCGGCCAGCAACGCACCCTCGTGGCGCCGCCGGCCCAGCTGGAGCTTCCGGTCGAGCGCGTCGAATTCTCGACCGATGACGAGATAACCCTGGTAGGGTGGGCCATGCCTGCCGGAGAAAACTCGACCGGCCTGTGGCTGCTGATCTGTCACGGAAACGCGGGCAATCTCTCCGAGTTCGACCGTCCACTTCACTATGCGGGACTGCGGCGGCTGGGCCTGAGCCTACTGGCCTACGACTATCGCGGATACGGCGAGAGCGGGGGCGCGCCCAGTGAGCAGGGGCTCTATCGGGATGCGGATGCTGCATACCGTTATCTCCGGCGCACTCGCGGAGTGCCCGCCGACCGGATTGTTGTCTTCGGACACTCGCTCGGTTCCGCGGTCGCCATCGACCTGGCCAGCCGGGCACCGGCGGCCGGGCTCATCGTGGAAGGCGCCCTCACTTCCGCCGTCGATCGGGGGCAGGAGCTCTATCCCTATATACCGGTTCGCCGACTTGCCCGAAGCCGGTTCGGCTCCCTCGACAAGGTAGCCGGTATCTCGGTCCCCAAGCTGTTCCTCCACGCCACCGGAGACGACGTGATTCCGTTGGCGCACGGACGCCGCCTGTTCGAAGCGGCCCGGGAGCCCAAGACGTTCGTGGAGCTCGAGGGTGGCCATGCTGATGCCTTCGATGTGGATTCGGCGCGGTATTACGCCAGCATCGCGAGGTTTCTCACCGTACTCGATGAGGAGCATTAGCTTGTAAAGTCAGCACCGCGATATCCCGTCCACCGCATTCGAGGTCAGACCGCGTGCCACCCTTCCCTGACCGCCTCCGAGCCGCTGTCGCGGACCGATACCGCATCGAAGAGGAGATCGGTCACGGCGGCATGGCGGCGGTCTATCTCGCCGAGGACCTCAGGCACGCCCGTAAGGTCGCCATCAAGGTGCTGCTTCCCGGCAGCGGCGGGCACTCGTACGAGCCCGAGCGCTTTCTGCGTGAGATCCGGATCGCCGCCCAGTTGTCCCATCCGCAGATTCTCCCGGTCCACGATTCCGGCGAATTCGACGGGATGCTGTACTTCGTGATGCCCTACGCCGGCTGCGAGACCCTGCGCGACCGGCTCAGGAACGACGGTGCCCTCCCGATCGACGAGGCGCTCCGGATCACCCGGGCCGTCGCCACGGCCCTCGGATACGCTCACCGGAACAACGTGATCCATCGCGACATCAAGCCGGAGAACATCCTGCTCCAGGAGGGAGAGCCGGTCGTAGCTGACTTCGGCGTGGCCACCGCCATTTCGGCGGCCGGGGCCGAGAACGTCTACATCACCGACCGGGGCTTCACCGTGGGCACTCCGGCCTACATGAGCCCGGAACAGGCGAGCGCCGACCGGGATCTCGACGGCCGCAGCGACATCTACAGCCTCGCGTGCGTGCTGTTCGAGATGCTCGGGGGGAAGCCGCCGTTCTCCGGCTCGGGAGCACGCGCCACCATGGCCCGCCATGCCATCGAGGCCCCGCCGCTGATTCGATCCCTGCGCCCCCTGGTTCCGGCCGCGGTCGAGCTGGCTCTCCTGCGAGCCCTGGCCAAGACACCGGGCGACCGCTTCTCCACGATGGCCGAGTTCTGTGACGCGCTGCTGACTCCGCCGCCACCCCCCACCTCACTGGGGCCCAGGAGCCGGGCCATCGCGGTTCTGCCGTTCGTCAACTCCAGCCCCGACCCGGAAAACGAATACTTCAGCGACGGCATCACCGACGAGCTGATCACCGCCCTCACCAAGGTCGAGGGACTCCGCGTGGCCTCGCGAACCTCGGCATTCGCCCTGAAGAACGTGCGGGAGGACGTCCGGGCTCTCGGCGCCCGGCTCGATGTGTCGGCCGTGCTCGAGGGGACCGTTCGGAAAGCGGGTAACCGGCTTCGGATTACGGTTCAGCTGACCGATGTCGCCGACGGGCGGGCCCTGTGGTCGGAGCGCTATGACCGGGAGATGGCCGACGTATTCGCCATTCAGGACGAGATCGCCGGGACTATCGTGCGGACCCTGCGCTCCACGCTGCTCGGCGAGCTGGGCGATACCACCCCGGTGCGGTACACCGCGAACGTGCGGGCCTACAGCCTGTACCTCAAGGGACGCTTCTGGTGGAACCGGCGCAGCCAGGCCGCGATCAAGGAAGGAATTCGCTTCTTCGAGCAAGCTATCGAGGAGGATTCCGGGTATGCGCTGGCCTACAGCGGCCTGGCCGATTCATATGCCCTGGATCTCGACTACCGCGGTGCGCCGGTCGTGGAGGGAATGGAGCGGGCGAAGGCTGAGGCGCGCAAAGCCATCGCCCTGGATGAGACTCTGGCGGAGGCCCACACCTCGCTGGCCTGGGTCACCTTCATCTACGATTGGGACTGGGTCGCCGCTGAGCGCGAGTTCAACCGGGCCATCGAGCTGAACCCCCGCTACTCCACCGCTCGCCAGTGGCACGCCTGGTACCTTGTCGCCATGGGGCGGTTCGACGACGCGCTGGCCGAGGGCCGGGCCGCGATCGAGCTCGATCCCCTGTCGGTTTCCATCCGGCGCAGCATGGGGTGGCTTCAGTACTACGCCCGCGACTTCGACGGTGCCCTGGAGAATCTCCGGAGGGCACTCGCGATGAATCCCACTTCCGAGGAAACCCACCGTCTCCTGGGGCTGGTCTACGCCCAGCAGGAGCTGTACGACGAGGCTGCCGCCTCATTCAGAGAAGCAGTGGTGAACTCTGAGAGCGACATGTTGTCGTATGCCGGATTAGGGCAGGTCGCAGCGCTGCGCGGGCGCACAGACGAGGCCCGAGCCGTGATACGTGAGCTGGAGGAGCGACAGCGCACCCGGTACGTCTCACCCGTGGCGCTGGCCATGATCCAGCTGGGTCTGGGCGAGGTGGACGCCGCGTTCGACCTCTTAGAGCAGGCCTATCAGGACCGGCGCGGCTGGCTGGCATATCTCAGGGTCGAGCCCATGTTCGATTCTCTCCGCTCCGATCCCCGCTTTGGCGGGCTGCTGCAGCGAATGCGGCTGACGTAGATGGGCGAGCGCGACTCTGCTACGTTCTGAACATGCACACGATCTCGACCCAGGCCGAGGTGGCCCAAGCGCTGTCCGAGCCACTCGCCGTGGTCTATAAGCACAGTCCGATCTGTCCCACGAGCGGCATGGCGTATGAAGAGATGCGGTCTTTAGGTCTGCTTCATCGGGACGTTCCAGTCTACCTTGTTGACGTCATTCACTCCCGTCCGCTCTCGCGATACATCGCCGAACGGGTCGGCATCGTTCACGCCTCGCCCCAGGCTATCATCCTGCGCGCCGGCGTTCCGGCCTGGCACGGATCTCACTACGACCTGCGGGCCGAGGTCATGGCCCGGCAATTAGAGGCACTGAAGGCCCAAGGAGAGACCAAAGGAGATCCCGTCTAGCGCTCGTTTTGAAACACCCGCTGTCTGGTTCAAAGCCTGCCGCACTTCCAGCCGATTCCGAGTTCATACCACTGATCGCGCGCTTCAAGGACGCGGAGAAGCATTCTGCTCCCAATCTGTTCCTCGCCCCGCCCGCACACTCTATCGTAACCCTCGACTAATCCGGCCCGGGAAGGTGTCGTAGCCGCCATATCCGTGTCTACCCACGTCGCCCGGCCACCACACCTCGGATCGTCGCTCCGGTGGAAACCAGGGCTGCTGCCATCACTGCATAAAGTTTCATCAGTTTGCGCGCACAGAGACTCCCTCTACAAAGACGTTCAGGCCCCGGCTACCTTCGGATGCGCTAGACCCGCTCGACTCACGCAAACCCGGTACTCATCTGATATGCGATCCGGACTACTCTGGCTCTCTGAGCAGCAGAAAGTCTTCAATTTGGTTCGGCGGAATGGCCTGGCCCGCAAATTCGCATCGAGGTTCGTGGCGGGGGAAACGATCGAGGAGGCGGTCCGGGCAGCGCATGACCTCGGTGAGCGAGGGATCCGGTCGTCGCTCGACCTGCTGGGTGAGAGCGTGGCGGTCGAGGCAGAGGCCACGGCAGCGCGGGACCAGTACCTCGCGATGCTGGATCGAATGGCGGCCCAGGGCGTGGAGGTCAACGTGTCTGTTAAGCTGACCGGGATGGGTCTCGACTTAGACGAGGACCTGTGCCACGCCAACATGACCCGCATCCTGGACAAGGCGAGGGAGCTCCGCGGGTTCGTCCGGCTCGACATGGAGGGCTCGGCCTACACCCAGCGGACTCTCGATTTCTTCGTCAAGCGACTCTTTGGGACCTATGGCGCCCACTGCGGCGTCGTCATCCAGTCCGCTCTCCGGCGTTCGGAGAGCGACATCGACGATATGATCGCGCTGAAGGCCCGGGTGCGGCTCTGCAAGGGTGCCTATCTCGAGCCACCCGCCGTGGCCTTTCCCAAGAAGGCCGATGTCGACAAGAATTACGTGCTCTTGATGGAGCGGCTGCTGCTGAAGGGGAACTATCCCGGAATTGCCACCCACGACCAGGCGATCATCCAGCATGCCCGCCAGTTCGTCCGGCGGCAGGACATCGGGGCCCATCGCTTCGAGTTCCAGATGCTGTACGGTGTGCGCCGGGACCTCCAGACCCGTCTGCGGCAGACCGGCTACAACATGCGGGTCTATATCCCGTTCGGGACCCAGTGGTATCCTTATCTGATGCGGCGATTGGCCGAGCGTCCGGCCAATATCGCCTTTATCCTGGGGAACCTGATTCGAGAGTCGGTGCCGCGCCGGTGAGTGAGTTCACGTTGGGTGGGTACATGCAGAAGCATGAGCGTGCCGCGGCCTTCGGCGGAAGCGACGGCCAGGCATATTCGGTGGCCATCTATGTGGACGATGAGCCGGATGTCCGCGGACTCTATGGCGCCGCGCTCCTCTTCGTTCGCTGGTCTCCAGCCGGAGATCGCCCGCTGGGTCACGTAGAGACCGAGACGCTGGCCTGGGGGAAAACTCCCGAAGAGGCCCAGTCCCGCCTGTCCGCCCTGTCGCTATACGATGTAAAGGCCGCGCTGGACGAGGCGATCGTCCGGGCGCCAGGGCCCTGGTGACCGAGCTCCCGGGAACCGTTCTGGAACGGGATGGCGCGGTCTACCGGGTAGCTACAGCCACCGGCGAGGTACGCGCAATACTCCGGGGAAAGGCCAAGCGGGATTCACCCCGGGTCGTGGTGGGTGACCGGGTCCGGCTCGAGCCCGAGCCCACCGGCGAGGTCTATGGCGTGGTGAGCGTGGACTCCCGCACCACCCTGCTGGAGCGGAGGGTCCCCGAGGGCAGAGGCACCCGGCCCGTCGCGGCCAACATCGATGAAGTCTTCGTGGTCACCGCCACGGTTGACCCCCCGCCCATCCCCCAGCTGATCGACCGTCTGCTCGTCGTTGCCGAAGCCAATTCCATTCAAGCGGCCGTGGTGGTCAACAAGGTCGAGCTCGATCCGGGCCGGGAG
>JALYPB010000180.1 GCA_030856585.1 Gemmatimonadota bacterium
CGACAGCGATCTTCCCGGGCTTCGGGCCACCTTCCGCGCCGGTGACGAGCTCCTGCGCCACGCCATCCGGGTCCGGGTGGCCACCCTGCCGCCGGGCGAGGATCCGGACACGCTGGTGCGAAAGGGAGGCGTTGCCGCACTCGAAGGCGTGCTGGGCGACGCGATCGATCTGCTCGAGCGCAAGATCCAGATGCTGGAACGGAAAGGCTTCTTCGAGGGAGTCGAGCATCGTCGGGAAGCGCTCGACCGGCTGCTGCCGACCATTCGCGCCGCGACCGATCCCATCACCCGTGAGTTGTATCTTTCGCTTACAGCCGAGCGCGCAGGTGTCAGCAAGGATGTGCTGGAGAAGGAACTAAAGGAAAGCGGTGCCTCGGGGCGGGAGCTCTCTGGGCGGGGAGGCGGGGCAGCTCCGGTGCCCGAGCGGACATCCTCATCAGGGAGCGGCGCCGTGCGGGTCCGCGGTCGCCGCAATCCGGAAACACAGCTTCTTACGGCTATGCTTGCTGCGCCCGAGCTGATTGCCCGAGCCAGGGAAGACGTTGCGCCGTCGCTGCTCGAGAAGGCGCGACTCCGGGAAATATTCGAGGCGCTTCTCGAAAGTGACGGTGCCACTGCCCAGTTGCCCGAGTCTCTTTCCGACGATGCAGGGGCCGCCTGGTCGTATTTGAAGGAGGCTGCCGACGAGTTGAGCAGTGAGGAAGTCGCCACGCTGTACGACAAGGCCGCACAGATTCTCAGAGCTCGATCCCAATACCGAGAGATGGATGCTCTCACCGACCCCGGTGAAAAGCAGCGAAAGCGGGCCACCCTGCGAGCTGCCTTTCCCGCAGCCGACATGTGGTACGAATATCAAAAAGCGGCGCGGCGAGCGATCCGCCTCGCCCAGCGTCCCAGAGGAGCGTGAATGCACCCTGATCTTGTGAAGCTGATCGATCTCCAGGCTAAGGATACGGAGGTGGCCGCCCGGGAGCAGCGGCTGGCCGAGTTGAAGTCTGAGACCGCCGGCCTGGACGAGGTGCTGAAGCGCGCAGGCGACCTGCTGGAAAAGGCCAGGCAAGCGGTTGCCGATGGGCAGCGGCGGAGGGACGAGCTCGAGACCAAAATCGATAGCTACCGGATTCTCCAGGACCGGCGGCGGCTGAGGCTGGAGCAGGTGCGGAATCCCAAGGATGCTTCGACCCTGATGACCGAGCTGGACCTGGCCCAGTCGGTCATGGCCAATGAAGAAAACGACTGGGTGCGGAGCGCCGAGACGGTCGTCCAGCTGGAGACGAAGGTCAAGGACGCGGAGCGGAATCTCGAGGCGGTGGAGGCCGCGCAGGCTCCCGAGCGGGCCCTGGTGGCAGCAAGGCGCGCGGTGCTGGAGGCGGATCGGGATGCCGCGCTGCGTGAGCGCGAGGCCAGCGCAGCCAACCTGGACAAAGCGGTCCGTAACCACTACGACCGGCTTCGACGTACTCGCTCGAGCGATGTGGTCGTACCGCTCGTCGGAGGCACCTGCGGGAGTTGTCATACGGCAATCCCGATGAACCGCAGAAGCCAGATCAGAGCCGGCCACGTCGTGGACGCGTGTGAGGGGTGTGGAGCGATTCTGTACCCAAGTGAGCCGGCGGGGTCAACTTGACGCTCGACCAATCGAGTACACTGCCATGGTGAGTGTCTTTCCCGCCCCGATGCTGCGCTGGGCGGTGGTTCCGGAGCCGGATCCGGCGCAGGTGCAGGCGCTATCCGCGGCTCTTCGGCTTCCGCCGGCCCTGGCCGCCCTTCTGGTCCAGCGTGGTCATGGGTCGGAGATGGCGGCCCGCAGCTTTCTGCGCCCCGCCCTGGACGACCTGTCCGATCCGCACGCGCTCGCCGGGATGGCTGAGGCGGTGGAGACCATTGCAGACACGGTTCGCACCGGCGGCCGCATTCTGGTTCACGGCGATTACGACGTAGACGGCCAGTGCTCCTCGGCGCTGCTTACCCGCGCCCTGCGTCTGGCTGGTGCGGACGTGCAGCCGTTCCTGCCCCATCGTCTGCGGGACGGCTACGACTTCGGTCCGGCCGGGCTCGAGGCCGCCAAGGCAGCCAAGGCCTCGCTGATCATCACCTGCGACTGCGGCATCACGGCCATGGACACTGTCCGGGCCGCGCGTGAGGCCGGGATCGGTGTAGTGGTGACCGACCACCACCTGCCCGGTCGCGAGCTCCCGCCGGCCCACGCGGTGATAGATCCGCAGCGGGCCGACGACCGGTCAGGCGCCAACAGTCTCTGCGGGACGGGAATCGCATTCAAGCTGGTTCAGGCACTGGTCCCGGCGCTCGGCCTGCCGGTGAACCTTCCTTTCCACCTGCTCGATCTGGTGGCGCTCGCCACCGTCGCGGACGTGGTGCCGCTCCAGGGCGAGAACCGGATTCTCGTAAGGCACGGCCTCAAGCTGCTGGCCGACAGCCGGTGGCTCGGCATTCGAGCACTGGTCGAGGCCACCGGTCTTACCGGCAAGGAGATCGTCGCCCGGCACCTGGGTTTTGTCCTGGGTCCTCGGCTCAACGCCGCCGGCAGGGTGGCAGACGCCACCGATGGCCTGCGTCTCTTGTTGAGCGATGATCCGGTGGAGGCGGCCGGGTTGGCGCAGCGGCTCGAGGGACTCAACGTCGAGCGCCAGGCCCTGGATCAGCGCATGCTGGACGAGGCGCTGGAGCAGGTCGAGCGCACGGCGGACCCGGAGCGTGATGCGGGTCTGGTGCTGGTGGGCGATGGATGGCACCCCGGCGTAGTAGGAATCGTCGCCTCGCGCGTGGTCGAGCGGTACGGACGTCCCACCTTTCTCATTGCCTTCGATGGCGAGATCGGCAAGGGCTCCGGGCGCAGCACCTCCCGCTTCGATCTTCATGCCGCCCTGCTGTCGTGTGGAGATCTGCTCGAGCGGTTCGGCGGGCACCGGATGGCCGCGGGCCTCACCATTCACCGCAGCCAGCTCGATGCCTTCCGCGAGCGCTTCGGCGACGTGGCTCGGCAGGCGCTCGCGCCAGAGGATCTTGGTCCGGAGCAGCGGGTGGATCTGGAGATCGGACTGCACGAGGTCACCCCCGAGCTCGAGCGCCTCTGCCGCTACCTGGAGCCATGCGGCCAGGGGAACTCAAGCCCGGTGTTTGGGGTTCGGGGCGTGCGTTTTACCAATCGAAGCGTCGTGGGCAACGGACACCTCAAGGGCGTGCTCGACGATGGCCGGGCGCGGGTGTCTGTCATCGGGTTTCAATGGTCCGATCGGGCAACCTGGCTGGGAGACGACCTGGTTGACGCGGCGTTTCGAATCGAGTGCAACGAGTGGAACGGGATGGTCACGCTGCAGGCGCGGCTCTGCGCGCTGTCACCCCACTCGCCGTAGAGATTTCCTTCCCGACCTTGAGAATCGTTGCGGGGCAGTTTGGCGGGCGTCGCCTGGTCATGCCGAAAGACACCCGAGTGCGCCCAACTGCCGACCGCGTCCGTGAAGCGTGGATGAGTATTCTCGGGAGCGAACTGACCGGCGCGCGGGTGCTCGACCTCTTTGCCGGCAGCGGCGCCCTCGGGCTGGAGGCATTGTCGAGGGGCGCGGAATCGGTGACGTTCGTGGAGCTGAATCCGCCGTCCCTCAAGGCGCTGCACGAGAACATCAGCGCGCTCGGCGCCGAGGCGGCAACGACGGTTCAGCGGGGAGACGCCATGCGCTTCGCGGAGGGGCTTGCGCCGGGCGCCTTCGACGTGGTGTTGGCCGATCCTCCCTACACCATCGACCATGCGTCCAGGCTGGTCGCGCTCTTCCGCCGAAACCCATTCGGGCGCATTCTTTCGGTCGAGCACAGCAGCGACCTCGAGCTCGACGGCGACACCCGCCGCTACGGCGATACCGCCATCACCTTCTGCCACGCGCCATGACTCGCATTGCCGTCTACCCCGGCTCGTTCGATCCGCCGACGAGGGGCCACGAGGACTTGATCCGCCGGAGCTCATCCCTGGCGGATCGCCTGATCGTGGCCGTCGCGATGAATGTCGGCAAGCAGCCCCTCTTCACGGTCGAGGAGCGCCTGGAAATGCTCCGGGCCGCCTCCGGTGAGGATCCCCGGGTCGCCTTCCAGTCGTTCGATGGCCTGTTGGCGGAGTTCGCCAAGACGGTCGGCGCCACCATCATCGTGCGTGGCCTTCGGGCCATGAGCGATTTCGAGTACGAGTTCCAGATGGCGCTGATGAACCGGCAGCTGCATCCCTCCCTGGAGACCGTCTTTCTGGTGCCGGCGGTCGACCTGACCTATCTCAGCTCGAGTCTGGTGCGCGAGGTCGCGAGGTTCGGCGGGGATGTGCGGCCCATGGTCCACCCGGCCGTCGCCGCTGCGCTGGCACGGCGGTTTCGGACATGAGCTTTCGGGGCCGGTTGCTGGAGCGGGCGGGCAGCGGGCGTGCCCGGATCGTGCTCTGTGAAGGCGAGGACCCCCGCGTCCATGCGGCGGCAGAGGAGCTCCGCTCGAAGCAGGTGGTCGATCCCATCGTGCTGGGAGGCCGGGGACTCGATCCGGCCAGGGACCCTCGTCTCGGCCGGATCGCCCAGTTTCTCCGCGGGCGCCGTCCCGACCGGGTACGGGACGGCGTGCACGCGCTCGATCTGGCCGCCGATCCGCTGCACTTCGGCGCCGCGCTGGTCGCGATGGGTGAGGCGGAGGGGTGTGTCGCCGGCGCGGCGTGTCCCACGGGAGAGGTGGTGAGGGCCGCGCTCTGGGCGATCGGGACCGCCCCAGGTGTCAGCCTGGTGAGCTCGTCCTTCTATATGGTTCTCCCCGACGATAACGTGCTCACCTTCACCGATTGCGCCGTAGTACCGGAGCCGACGCCCGGCCAGCTGGCCGAGATTGGTCTGGCCGCCGCACGGGACCGCTCGAAGCTCGTCGGCGATGCGCCTCGAGTGGCCTTCCTGTCGTATAGCACCAAAGGGAGCGCTGGCGGCCCTCACGTCGCCCGGGTGCAGGAGGCGGCCGAGCGCTTTCGGCAGCTTGCCCCCAACATCGCATCGGACGGTGAGATTCAGGCCGACGCCGCGCTCAGCGCGGAGGTGGGGGAACGAAAGGCGCCCGGCTCGCCGATCGGCGGCCGCGCCAATGTCCTCGTGTTCCCGGACCTCGATTCCGGAAACATCGCATACAAGCTGGTTCAACGTCTGGCGGGCGCCGTAGCCATCGGTCCCATTCTTCAGGGACTGGCGTGCCCCATGGCCGACCTGTCGCGAGGGGCCACCTCCGATGATATTGTCGAGGTGGCAGCAATGGTGGCTCTGCAATCCAATGGTAGAATCAGTTGAGGGAGTGATTCATGGGCTTCAGTGAGACCAAGGGCCCCCACGGGGTGGTTGTGGTGCAGGCGGAGGGACAACTGATTGTGGGTAACCGGCACGAGCTCAAGGACCTGGTTCAGAGCGCGCTGGAGCGGGGTGAGCGTCGTCTGCTGGTGGATTTTTCCCGCACCGGGTACATCGATTCGTCGGGTCTTGGCGCCCTCGTCTCGATCTCCAAACGGATTCGCGAGACGGGCGGCGAGCTCCGGCTCTCTGGACTCAACGATGATCTTCGCTCGCTGTTCGAGCTGACGAAGCTCGATACCCTCTTTGCCATCACCGAGACGCCTGAGCAGGCCCTCACCAGCTTCTAGCCCGGCTTCATGACCTCGCCGCTCCGCATCTGCGTCCGCCGCACCTCGGCATCGGAGGCCCGCGGCTCGGCGACACTGGTGACGCTGCGAGTGCCGAGCGATGTGACCTGCATCGAGGAGGCGGTCGAGCTGGTCACCCGCCATTGCGTTGCCGGTCATGACACCACCAGGACCATGCGGTTCCGACTTCGCGTGGTTCTGTCCGAGGCGCTGAGCAACGCCATCATGCGGGGCAACGCCGAGGATCACACCAAGTGGGTCGAGGTGCGAGCCGAGCTGGTTCCCGACGCGATCCAGGTCTCGGTCACCGATGAAGGGCCGGGCTTCGATCCGGACGCAGTGCCCGAGCCGCTCAGGCCGGAGCAGCTCGATGAGGCCGGCGGGCGCGGCCTGTATCTCATCCGAAAGCTCGTGGACGCGGTCCAGTTCAACGAGCAAGGAAACTCCATCTGCATGACGCTGCGCCGCCGGTAGGGCGGCTCGACCATCTGCTCGACGGCCTCGGGGCTCTCGTCGAAGGACGGGTGCGCCTGTGGCGGTCGGACGGCTCCGCGCTGCAGCTCACCGCGGGCGAGGACCCGGGCTGGTCGCTCTCCCGGCCGGCGCGTCCCGGCCTGACGCCCACACCGGGCGGCGTAGCCTGGCTCGAGCCGGTCACCGGGGCCGTCGGACTGTGGCTGGAAGTGGCGGGGCAGGACGAGCACGATCTTCGGGAGGCAGCGCCCAGGGTGCTGTCGTTGGTGGCCGCGCTGCTCGAGTCCGAGCGGCAGCGTGCCCAGGTGGCCGAGGAGCTGGCAGGCCGCTACGAGGAGATCGAGCTGCTGTATGCCATCAGCGAGATCCTGGGCCGAACTGTCCGTTTGGAAGAAGCATCTCAGATCATCGTCCGGGAGGTCAGCGCGGTGGTGGGGGCTCGGCGGGCATCGATCATGGTCTTCGATGAAGCCAGCGGCACCCTCCGGACGGTCGCTGCTCGAGGCTTCGCGCCGGAGGGGTTGAACCCGGTGCCGGTGGCCGACGACTGCTCGATCGCGGCGCGGGTCTACCGGGAGCGGCGGACGGTGACCTTCGATCCGGAGGATCCGGACTCGGTGCCGTCCGAGTGCGGTGGAGCCCGGGGTTACCGGGGAAACTCCTTTCTCAGCGTCCCCATAACCTATGCCGCACCCGGCAGCGAGGTTCGCTGTGTCGGCGTCATGAACCTGACCGACCGGATCGGCGGCGATCGGTTTACCCGCGACGACCGCAAACTGGTAAGCGCCGTGGCCAACCAGATCGGTGCCGCGGTAGAGAATGCCCGGCTGATCGAACGAGACGCCCAACAGCAGCGGCTTCAGCGCGAGCTGGAACTTGCCCACGATCTTCAGCTCAAGCTCCTGCCGTCTCCGTCGGTGCTCCAGGGGGACGCCGAGGTGGCCGCCCGATGCCTTCCGGCAGATTCGGTGGGCGGCGACTTCTACACCTTCAGTCGTCTGGGTCGGGGCAAGGTGGGCGTGATGCTCGGTGACGTGGCCTCCCACGGCTTCTCCGCTGCGCTCGTCATGGCTCTGGTCATGTCCGCCGCCGGCATCCACGCGGCTACCTCGACGACTCCGGACGAGACCCTCACCGCGCTGCTCGAAAGTCTCTCCGCCGAGCTGGCGCGGACCGAGATGCACTTCAGCGTGTTCTACGGGATGCTCGATCCGGTTGGCCGACAGCTGGTCTATGCCAGCGCCGGGCATCCCCATGCGTTCCGGGTCCCCAGGGCCGGCCCGCCCCAACGGCTCGAAGCAACCGCGCCACCGCTCGGACTCGCGACAGCCGAAAGCATTGAGCGGCGGGAGGTGCCGTGGTCGTTTGGCGATGACCTACTGGTCCTCTGGACGGACGGTCTGGTGGATGCGCGTAACGAGTCGGGTGAGGCTTTCGGAGAGCAGCGCCTGCTGGATTGCGTCGGCAAGCTCCGCGGGAAGGCTCCCGAGGCCATAGTGAGCGCGGTCTTGAACGATGCGGAGGCCTTCGGCTCCCGTCCCACGGACGATCGCACGCTCCTGGTCCTCCGGATCTAGCGTGCCGCATGCGAAGCGCCGGCTGGGACAGCACTTTCTCACCGATCCCAGGCTGCTCGCGCGAATCGCCGATGCGCTGGAGGCAGGCCCCGCCGACGTCGTACTGGAAGTAGGACCCGGGTTGGGCGGGCTTACCGCCCCGTTGCTCGAGCGCGCAGGGCGGGTGATCGCTGTCGAGAAGGATCGCGAGCTGATCCCGGTGCTGAAGGCTCGGTTCCCCCACCTGACTCTGATCGAAGCAGACGCCCTCGAGCTCGACTGGCACACCCTCGCGCAGCCAGGCGAAGCCAGCCTGCTGGTAACCGGGAACATCCCCTACAACATCACGTCTCCCCTGATAGACAAGGCGCTGCTGCCACCGCGCCCCCGCCGCATCGTCTTTCTGGTCCAGAAAGAGGTCGCCGACCGGGTAATCGCCGCGTCCGGCACGCCCGCGTACGGAGCGCTCAGTATCGGCGTACAGTCGGTGGCGCGGGCAGAGCGCCTGTTTACGGTGTCGGCGGGTGCGTTCAAGCCCAGGCCAAAGGTTGATTCGGCGGTCCTTCGACTCACGCCATTGACTGAACCTCTCATCTCCAATCAGGAGCGGGAGAGCTTTCGGGTGCTGGTGGTTGGCCTCTTCGGATTCCGCCGCAAACAGATGCTGCGCGGGCTGCGGGAGTTCACCGGTTGGGACGCCCCTCGTGTGGCCGAACTCCTGTCCGCCGCCGGTGTTCCCCAGACAGTGCGCCCCGAGGTGCTG
>JALYPB010000231.1 GCA_030856585.1 Gemmatimonadota bacterium
GTATTGGGTGGGGTGTTGTAGCAGTGTCGCATTACCGGAGATGGAATGCTGGATTTCAAGGCGCTATGGGACAAAGGACAGACGTTCGAGTCGTTCGTGGTCTCGTGCAAGGCGGAGCACTGCGGGCTGTGGCAGGGGATCTATAACCTGGCCCGGGTGCCGGATTGGGCCCTGGCGGCGGTGCCACCCAATGCGGGCCGCAAGCTGCTGGTAATTGCGGAGGACTGGTGCGGCGATGCGTCCAACACGGTGCCGATCCTTGCCAAGCTGGTAAGTCAGGCGCCGGGGCTGGAACTGCGAGTGGTTCTGCGGGACGAGAATCCCGAATTGATGGACCGCTATCTGACCAATGGGGCACGCTCGATTCCGATCGTGATTGCGCTTGACGATCGCTTCGAGGAGTTGGGACACTGGGGCCCGCGCCCGGCTCAGTTACAGGCCTGGGTAACGGCGAATCGAGCCACAATACCGAAGGCCGAGCTGTATCCGCAGGTGCGCAAATGGTACGCGAGGGATCGGGGCGAGTCGACTTTGAGAGAGGTGCTGGAGGCGGCAGGACTTCCGACTACGTCGGAGGCGGGGCGTCCGACTACGTCGGAGGCGGGACAGCGGGGCCGCGGGACAGTCTAAAACAACAAGGCGGAAGCTCGAACTGAGTTCCGGCCCCTCGCGTTGCTCCGGGTGACGATTTTTCGCTGTCCCGCTGTCCCGCCTTCTAGAACATCCACCCGCTCCCTACCGAGAAATTGAACCCGTCCGGACCGCCGGCGAAGTTAAACGTGAAGATCGACGAGCGCAGGATCCGCAGCGCCACTCCGCCACCGCCACCGACTTTCACCCCATCGGTCGTGAGCTTGAGGTTCTCCTGCTCGAACACTCGGCCGGCGTCGAGGAAGGCCAGTAGGGTGACGGCCCCCAGGTCGCCGAAGGGCAACAGGTCATGGCGGACCTCGAAGTTACCGAGCACCACGTGCTTGCCCGCGAAGCGCCCGCTGTCGAAGCTGCGGTGGGAGTACTGGCCGCCCAGCACGGGTATCTGATTCTCCCACGCCGGCAGGTAGAGTCGAGCGTTGAGCGTGGGGTCGCCGCCTAAGCCTGATGCCGCCAGCCGTGCGGCGGCGACGGTGCCTTCCCGGAGCGGGAGATAGCCTCGCAGTATGGTGTACAACCGGGTGTAGCCATCGCCTCCACTGCCCACCCCGGCTCCCGCCTCGAGCAGAAGTCCCTTGTGCGTGTTGTACTCGTTATCCCTGGTGTCGTACACCAGGGCGACCCGCCCGGAGACGTCGGATTCCTTCAGGTCGGGACCAAAGTCCGTCTTGAACAGCGAAGGTCCCGGGAGGGTGGTAAAGCGGGTCCATTCCACGTTGGCGAGAACCGCGACCTGCAGCTGGCCCCGGAGCCGACGAGTCACCTCCACCTTGCCGCCGTAGCGGGCCCGCCGGACCCGGTAAAGGAACGGCTGCGCCGGGCCGACCGCGTCATCGGTCTTGACGGTCTCGTTGCCGAGCCCGAAGTATCCGAAGCGTGCCTCCCGCCCCGTGCCTCCGAGCGCACTGATACGCCAATCCTTCCAGAGCTGAGGCGCACGGTACCTGAGAGTCACGTACCGGCTTCCGCGCGGGGTGATGCCTGCGTCGGCAGTCAGCGCTGCATTGGTGGTGACTCGCGAGTCGTACTCGGCCGGCTGGAAGTGATGGACCCGAAACGCCAGCACCGGGCCATCGTTGGTACCACCGGTGATGTATGGGAAGTAGCTGGTTCTCCAGGGCGTTTCCTGGGCGGGCTCTTCGGCAGCATCCACAGTATCGGCAGCCGACTCAGCATCGCTGATGGTATCGCCAGGCTCAGGCCCCCTCTCCGGGACCTGCGCGCGCAGCTGTGTGGCCCAGAGGACCGCCGGGAGCAACAAGGGGATAAGCCGCATCAGGCCCGCTTCTGGTAGAGATACGCGGTATCACGCAATGCGCCGTCCCTGCCGTCGTGCGCGGCGTACTGATCGGGGTAAAGCGAACCCGCCCCGAATTCGCCTCGCTTGTTCACCGCGTAGTATGACAGGTTGAATGCCGGCCGGCCCTCCTTGAGAAGACGAGGCGGAGTCAGACGCACCACACGCTTGAGCGTCTCCAGGCAGGCATCGGTGGGGTTGAGGCCTCGCCGCATGCCCTCAACTGTCAGGAATCCACCGCAGGCCAGGATGTTGGCTTCCCCCCGACCCGTGGACCCGGCGGCTCCGACATCGTTGTCGGTATACTGCCCCGCTCCCACTATCGGGGAGTCACCCGCACGCCCGGGAATCTTCCAGGCCAGACCGCTGGTGGTCGTGATGGACGAAACGTCGCCCTTCGCATTGACCACGTTGAGGTTGATCGTGCCGGTGGGCCGAGCGACGAGCGGCTCGTTTTCCGGCACGTTGAGCCAATCGTCTTCGGGTCCTCGATTCGCGCGCCAGGTGAGCCAGAGCTGCCGGGACTCGGGTGTCAGCAGATCCTCCTCTTTGAATCCATAAGAGAGGGCGAAGCGCTTGGCTCCCTCGCCGACCAGCAGGATGTGGTCGGTGTACTTGAGCACCAGCCTGGCCACCTCGCTCGGCGTCTTGATTCCCTCGAGAGCGGCAACCGCGCCTGCCCGCCTGGTCGGTCCGTGCATGCAGGAGGCATCCAGCTGGACCACGCCGTCCTCATTGGGAAGCCCACCGTACCCTACCGAATTGTCGGCGGGATCGAGCTCCTGAATCTTGACGCCCTCCAC
>JALYPB010000251.1 GCA_030856585.1 Gemmatimonadota bacterium
GGCTTGCTCTCGGCCGCACCAGACTGCCCCGAGTGCTTTTGCTTTTCACAGGCCGTGATGACCAGCCCGAAGCCAACGACCAATATCCAGAGCGGCCTCATGGGGTGTCCTCCGTAAGCAGAAGCTGCTCCAGCATGACGAGGTGGGTCAGATGTTCAGCCGCCACCATGACGGCCTCAACCTCCGCCCGGTAAAAGGAGTCCTCAGCGGCTAGCACGTTGAGAAAGGGCGCTTGACCCACACGGTAGCTGCGGAGCACAGCCTCGACCGTGGCCCAGGCAGACGGAATGACCTGGGTTGTGAGCAGCCGGAGGCGAGTCTCACCGCCACCGACGGCGGCGTGGGCCGCTGCCAGCTCGGCCTCAAGCGAAACCGTTTCCTCGGCCAGCTCCGCCCGGGCCGCCTCGGCATCTGCGCGCGCCGCGCCTGCGAGCCTCCTGCCACCCCAAAGTGGCAGCCGAATGCCCAGGAAAGCCGAAAAGAAGTCGGAGCCGAGCGGCCGGGCCCCATAACGTGTGGTGATGTTGAAATCGGGACGTGCCGCGAGCTGCTCCACTCGAGCCGTATGCTCTGCGGCCTCGACTGATGCCCGGCGTGCGGTGAGCCGAGGGTGTGCCGGAAGTGAGTCCGGGATGAAAGCAGCCCCACTGTGTTCTCCGTGCGGACCGAGTGGGACGGTCTCCGGTCGAAGGAGCTCGATGGTGAGCGACTCCCTCCCCCTTACGCTGCGCAACGCCTTCAGCTCGGCTCCCGCCCTCGCCTGCTGCTCAGCCCAATCGGCATCCTCGGCATCGAGCCTGGCCACCGCTACCCGCGCCTGGAGAGGATCGCTCTGCGGCGCCGAGGTACTTGCGTATCGAGCGGTCGCGATCTCAACGGCCGTAGCGAGCAGCCCGCGCTGCCGCTGCAGGCTCGCTCGAGCCGTCACGACGTAGCGGAGCCGGTAATACAGCTCCGCGGTCCGCAGCACGATCTCCCTGCGGCGTGCAGCGACGTCGGCAGTGGCTCTGCGAGCGTGCGCTCGAGCCACCTGGGACCTCGCGCCCAGACTGCCCGGCCAGGGGAAGTCCTGGGAGACCTCGAGGTCTACCTCAGTGAAGTCGCTCTCCCGGAAGGCGAAGCGGGGGAGTGTGAGATCCATGACTCCCACGCTGAGCATCGGGTCGGACAGGGCTCCGGCCGGCCCGATCCTCTTCGCGGCAGCGCGGGCAGAAGCTCGTCGTGCTTGAAGACCCGGGTTGGCAGCCACGGCCTCCGCCGTGAGACGTGCCAGCAGCGTGTCGGACTGAATCGGATGTTCTACCCCTTGGGCCTCGGAGCGGAGGGGTAAGAACATTAGGGCGACCGCCGCAGCGGCCATCCGGATGTAAGTGCACACAGACGCACCTCTCCCTTGGTCAAATACCTGAATTGCCGGCGGCGTGGGACCGCGGCAGGAGCAGGCAGCAGTGAGAGCAGGCTGAGCGTGAGCTCAGTCGGCCCGCCTACCGCTTCAGGATCAGGGTCGGGGAGGGTGGAACGGAGGGGCGGAAGCTATACCATTGAGGGTAGCGGCAGCCGGGGTTGCCGCAGCGGTATGGAGCGGAATGAATGACTCCTGTCCTTCGGCCAGGCCCGGTACCGCCAGGGCGCTTGCGGCACAGGCCGAGGCCAGGGCGCACCCCTGAGTTGGGGCCCCGCTCTCCAGCAGGCTGCCTTGAGCAATATGCTGGTCCGGCATCTCGCACTCCTCATTGCTCGGTCGATCCGAGGAAAGCAGGCAGACCGCAGACCCCAGTACGGGTTGCAGCTGGAAGAGCAGGAGGAGACTGGCAGCGAGAATCTTCATACTGACCTAATGCTAATGATGCGACCGCTTCGGTGGCAAGGATGACGGGAGAACTAGGGGTGCCCCTACCGTGCAACCTCCGCCGCATCCAGCACCTTCCGTTTAGTGGCCGGTTCAGTGCGCGGGTCGACGCTTGAGGCTGGTTCGATGAGTATCACTGTTTGGTTACCAGTGGCAACCTGCGCCCGATACTTTCCGGGGGGGCTCCCGGGGCCTGCGTAATCGGGGTGGATCGTCAGAGCGGCCGGTTACTTAGCCACTGCGTCCGGGTCTTCCTGCAGTGCATCCCGAACAGCGCCTACCAGCTGAGGCGGCGTGAACGGCTTCGGCAGCAAGCGGTTGCCGGTTATATCCATCCCCAGATTTCGCAGCTCCTCACGGGAATATCGGGAGATGTAGAGCAGACGCACGCCGGGGTGACCCCCTCGAATCTCTCGGGCGAGCTCGGTGCCCATAACGCCCGGCATGGCGATGTCAGTCAAAAGTAAATCCACCCGTCCCCGCAGCTCCTCGAACAGGAGCTTTGCCTCCACTGCCCCCGGTGCGGTATGGACGGCGTATTCCTCTGCCTCCAATACACTACGTATAAGTGTTCGCATGTGGGCATCGTCATCGACTGCAAGCACAATCGGTCCTGGATTGAGCGGAAGAGTCACGGTGCGTATCCGATTATGAGGGCGGGGAGGCAAGCAGCTTCCGCACTGCGGTAGTCAGCTGCTGATGGGTAAAGGGCTTCTGTAGAAACGGGCCCTGAAAGCCTTCGGGGCGCGGGAAGCCCGATACGTACAACACTGGTAGCGGAACGGGAAACTGGGACAGAGAGGCGCCCAGCTGCCGGCCATCCAGAGCTGGCATTCTCATGTCGGTGACGATGATACTGACTTGTACCCCCGGGGCACGGAGCATGATCAGCGCTTCAGCTCCATTGGCTGCTTCAAGTACGGCATAGCCATCCTCCTCGAGATACCGCTTCATCAAGGACCGCACCGCTTCTGTATCGTCTACCACCAGCACCGTTACAGCCACAGTCCTGCCTCCCCCATTCTTTTTGACCGATTCCCGTACTGGCCCCACCCGATCGGGGCCAGGCATGACAGGAGGAACGTATGGTCGGACGTTACTGAGGATCCAACGGGATTCAAACCAGCATAGGGCGAGAGAGTGCCCCAGGGGAAGACGGTCGAGCCCCGCGAGATTTGGTCAAGGCCGCGCAGGCGGATTCTAGCTTGAGACACAGTCCGGAGCCCGGCCGGCGACCCCGGACTGCATGGCTCAGCGGCCTAGACCCGGCGAGTCTCTACCCGATCTGTATCCAGGCGTTTCCGGCCAAGCAAACCGGCCAGACCCAGGAGGCCCAGCAGACCCCAGTCATCGAAGCCGTCGTCGCGGTCGTCATCCCTGGTGGCAGTCCGATCGGCTGTTGTCTGCGCGGCAAGAGACGTTAAAGGAGTGACCAGAAATGCTCCCGCCACAACCGCACCATACCGGATGAACTTTCTGAAGTGAACCATAGCGACCTCCAAAATGCGTTAGATGGGAAATGCAGGAGCCCGCGGCGTCCAGCCGGGCTGCCCTACGTTTTCGGGGCCTCGATGGTAGCGATGGCATAATTGTGACGCTGTGGTGGGAATCACGAGTGAAAGGCGATCCAGGCCGAAGATGAGGGGCAGGTCACCTCTGGATTGCGGCCGAGCTGCGCCAGCTCGGAGGCAGATCCGACCTTGGGTGACCAGCATCACGTCCGGCCTCGACGGTGTGCGTTAGGTTCCCGTCGGGTTGGGTTGGGTGGAGGCGAGCGGTCCCCGGCGAACTTATAGAGGTGAAGTATGAAATTGACACCATGGCTGTTTGGATCCTTTACCGCGGTCGCTCTTGCGGCGTGCGATGGAAGTGGCAGGCGGAACAACGACACCGGTTCAAG
>JALYPB010000284.1 GCA_030856585.1 Gemmatimonadota bacterium
GAACTACGTCGCGGTGCTGAGTGACTTCCGCCGCTACTTCATGCCTGCCCGGCCCTTCACCTTCGCTACTCGGCTGCTCCGCTATGGCCGTTATGCGAAGGACGGTGAAGATGCGCGGCTGCAGCCGCTGTTCCTCGGGCAGGGCGGACTGGTGCGGGGATACAGCTATGGCTCGTTCGACGCGTCGGAGTGCAACCCACCCGCAGATGACCCCGGTTCCTGCCCGGTCTTCGATCAGCTGCTGGGAAGCCGGGTAATAGTGGCCAACGCTGAGCTGCGTTTTCCGCTGCTGGGTGCCCTGGGCATCGGCTCGGGCTTTTACGGTGCCTTCCCGATTGAGTTCGCGGTGTTCGGCGACGCAGGCCTCGCCTGGGATAATGGTCACAAGCCTTCCGTCTTTGGCTCCGGCACCCGCGATCCGGTCTTCAGCGCAGGAGCTGGCCTCCGAATCAACCTGCTCGGCTTTGTGGTGGCGGAGGTCGATCTGGTTCGGCCGTTTGACCGGCCGGGCAAAGGGTGGGTGTGGCAGTTCGAGCTACAGCCAGGGTTTTAGGGCGGTACGGCGGTACGCCGGTAAGGCGGGAGGTGACCGACAGGGATTGGTGCTTGAAGCGCCATGCCAGAGAGGGACCGGGCCAGGACCGCCCTACCGCCCTACCGCCGTACCGCCTTCCTTTACGTATGCACCCTGCCCGCGACCACCAGCTTCCCCCCGATCCCGACGCGTACCGCCACGCTCCCCATCCCAAAGGGCGGATTATTGTAATTGCTCCCACACGGGCCGCGTGCGAGACGATCGAGCTCGCCCTCAGGACTCACGTCGACACTCTGCTGGAGCGCGAGCACGGCGCCGAGTTACGCGAGTGGGCCGCCGCGGGTAAGGCGTTCGGAATCGTGGCAGGCACAGGGACGGGAAAGACCCTCGGCATCCGGCCCATCGCGGAATCCATCCTGCGGGAGCCGCTCGCCGTCGGAGTGGTAAACCGGGAGCGAGAGGCGACCCCGGAGACACCGGGCTGGAACGTGGTCATTGTCACCACAGGGATTGCCCGGCGGTGGTTTCAGGATGATCTCATCGACTCCCGCGACACCATCATCGTAGACGAGATCCATCAGACCTCGGCTGAGCTCGAGCTATGCCTGGCGCTGGGCAAGCGCGCCCGCAGCCGGTTCATTTGGTTGAGCGCCACGGTGGATCCCACGTTTTATCACCAGTACCTCAACAGCTCGGAAGTCCTGGCCACTCAGGCGTTCGATCCCAACCTCAAGGCCAAGGTCGAAGTGCTTCCGCAGCAGCCGGAGGAATTTCTCAACGAGCGGTACGTGCGCCGCTTGATCAAGGAAAAAAGGGGAGTTGCGGTGTTCGTGCCGACCCGGGCAGAGGTCGAGAAGCTCGCTGCCGGGCTGGGCGCCCAATGGCCCCGCCTGACCACGGCCTTCTATCACGGCGGAGAGCCGATTCGGGTGATCCGTCCCTTTCTGGAGGGTGAGGTCGAGCGCCCATTCCTGCTCGCGATGACGGCTGCCGGCCAATCGGCGCTCAACGTGCCGGGCCTGGACACAGTCGTCATCTACGACGCGAGATACGGCAACGTGGTAGACCGGGGCCGCAATGTGCTCCATCGCCTGCATCTCGGCGCCAATGAAATCCTCCAGATGGCGGGCCGGGTGCACGGGCGGGTGCCCAATGGAGAGGTGACGATTCTGAGCGACCGGAACCTGGATTTCACCCTGCTCCGTCCCACCCCTCCCGAATTCCAGCTAGCTGGCGATGCCGAGCGGGTGGCCATCACCTGTGCCGCGATCGGCGTGGATGCCCGCGACCTCGAGCTGCCCGTTCCACTCGATCGAACGGCCTACCGCAGGGCCATCGAGCTGCTCACCAGCCGCGGCCTGGTGGAAAACGGCAGGCTTACCAGCTACGGCAGAGAAGTGGAGGCTTTGCCGGTCGAGCGCTCCTGGGGCGAGCTCCTGGTTCACGCCGACGACGAGCTCATCCCCATGGTGGCGGTCTGCTCCAACATCGATTCACTCCACAGGATGACCCGCGAGGAGCGCGATCTCCATGGCGTGCTGGTCAACGGAAGCGACCATCTGACCGCTTATAACCTGTTTGCCGAGGCGGTGAACCAGCACGGGTACCTGGGCCAGGTTTACGGCCTGCCACGGCATCTGTTCGAGGACGGGCTGGCTGAATGGGCCGAACGCCGCGGAGTCCTGCTGAAGGCAATCGAGGACGCCGCTCTGGGTGTTGCGTCGGTCTACCGCTCGCTGGAGCTGCCACTCCCGAAACAGCTGCCATACGCCTCCAAGGAGGTCCGGCGGCGGTGGGCCGACCTCCTCGCCCGGATCATGCCTTTCGATCTCGTCATCGACGAACGCACGGTTGACGGCCATGAAGCGCGAGTGTCGAAGACATCGGTGGCCGGCAGCTGGGGTGCGGTGGCGGGCAGCCTGCGCTTCTTTGCGGACCGCTTCGGTACGCCGCGCGCGGGCATAGAGGGTACGACACTGTCCTACGATCTGGTGCGGCAGTACGCAGCGCTGGGACCGCCGAAGATCGTGCTGGGTGGACCCCGCAAGCATCAGCGGCTTGTGGTCGAGCGACGGCGCAGCTACTTCGGGTTCGACCTGGAGACCGAGGTCGAGCCCATCGAGGGGCAAATCCCGCCCGAGCTTCAACCCGCTGCTCGAGACGTCCTGACCCAGGCATTAGTCGAGGGCGAAACGGTTCATCCCGATCAACAGCGTCTGCGGCGCAGCTTGGCGGAGCTGGATGAGCTCTGGCGCCGCTCCGGGGGCGTGCTGCGCGCCATATCGCCCGAGGAGGTCAGGCTCCGAATACGGCAGCAGCTGGAAGATGTGACGGGCTGGGAAGACTTTCTTCGCCGCCGGGTCTCGCTCGACCCACGGGATCTGGTGGACGACGAGACCCGGGAGAAGCTGGAGGCGCTGCCTGGCCGGCTGCATCTCCGGGGCGACGCCGTGCCGCTCGACTACGAAGTGGAAGGAGGGGTAGGCGTTGCCCGGGTACGCCTCAGGGAAGGGCAGGCCAAGCGACTGCGGCCGGATGAGCTGCCGCCGGTCGATCGTCCCCTCCGATTCGCGGTCCAGCGTGGCACGCACCCCCCGATTCAAGCCGACACTATTCCAGCCCTGCAGTCGCTTCTCCAGCGGCCACCCAAAGCCGACCGGGATGAGTCCGCCGGATCCTACCGCGACCGGGCCGGACGGAGGGGTCGCAAGCACGGGCATCCGGCCCGGCGCGGCGGAAAACCTCCGGGGCGTCCCCGCCGGTAAACCCAGCTACTACCGCAGTCGTGCAGCCCTTAGTCCACCTCGCACTGGTGGTGGTCCAGCTGATGTTTGCCAGCCTGGCCATCGCAGGCCGGTTCGTACTCCCTCATTTTCCAGCCGGCGCTCTGGTTACGATCCGGGTACTCGGCGCCACCGTGGTTCTGCTGGCAATCAATACTCTGTTCGGCGGCCAGTGGGTTCGGGATCGGCGCGACCTGCTGCGGCTCGCGGGCCTGGGACTGCTGGGGATCGCAGCCAACCAGACGCTCTTTCTCTACGGACTGAAGCACACCACCGCAATCAATGCCACCATCCTGGTGACGACGGTCCCGGTCTTTACGGTGCTCGGGTCGGTGCTCATCGGGCGGGAGCCCCCGTCGCCGCTCAAGTTCGCGGGTATCGCCCTGGCAGCAATGGGAGCGATCTACCTGATAGGCCCGGACCGAATCTCACTCGCGCCCGACGTGGCCCTGGGTAACGCGCTCATCGTACTGGGGATGGTCTGCTACGCGACATACTTCCTCTATTCCAAACCGGTTCTCCGCCGCTACGGGTCGATTACCGTCAGTTTCTACGTCATGTTCTTCGCCTCTTTCGGCGTGCTTCCGTTCGGGCTGATGGAAGTGGGGCAAATGGAGTTTCCCGAGATCAGCAGCACCGTCTGGCTCTGGGTGGTCTACATTGTTGTTTTCCCAACTATACTGACCTACCTGCTCAATCTGTGGGCCTTGAAGCGGGTCTCGTCCAACCTGGTGGCGGTGTACATCTACTTGCAGCCGCTGTTCGCCGCGGCGGTTGCCCCGCTAGTACTGGAAGGGGAGCACCTGACCGCGAGGGCTGCCGTGGCCGGGTTGGCCATCTTCACGGGGCTGGCTCTGGTAATTCTGGCCGAGCTTCGGCAGCACCGGGAGATCCCGCTGGAGGCGGTGGGGGAGTGAGGTGCTCCGGTGTGCACCCGGAGGCGGGCTCGGCGTCTTGATTAAGAAGAGCCCTTCGAAACCACTGGATGTGAGAGCCCGTATCTTGACTATGCCGGACACCCTCCCGATCAACTCCATGCCCTCGGTCTTCTCGCCGCTGGCCAAGGCTCTGCTGGACGGCTTCAGCGAGGGGGTCGTGGTCTTCGACGCCGAGGGGCGGCTCCTCTACACCAATCAGCCTGCCCGTGAGGCGATGGCCGGAATGGATTTGTTCGAGGGTGCCCCTGACCTTCAGCCCCGCCTTGCGGCCCTGGGAGGCCGGTTGCGCCCGCTCCGGGTCGGCGGACTCGAGCTGGGGGAGGCCATGTTTATCCCTGGCGTGGTCGGAGCCACCACGCTGGCGGCCCGGGAAAAAGAGGCTATCGTCAAGACACTGGATGCGCACGGCTGGAAGCTTGCCGAAACTGCCCGGTCCCTGGGCATCAGCCGCACCACCTTGTGGCGCCGCCTCAAGGCGTACGGGCTCCATCGAGACGGCCGGAGTAAATGGGCGCAAACCTCCTAATTGTTGTTGCCTCACTAGCGCTCCAGTCCCCCCAACCAGACTCCCCACCAGATACCAGCGCCGCCCACGGAATCGCTTTCGAGCGCCTCTCTGACCTGCTCCAGTACAACCGGGTGCAGGGTCTATCGCTCGGCGCGGGGTACCGGATACGCATTCCCGGGACGGTCAGTACCAATGCTTACGGAACCCTCCGGTACGGGCTGAGTGACGACAGGGTCACCGGAAGGCTTGCCGTACTCGGTAGCGCTGCGGGCGGCAGACTCGCGTTGAGCGGCTATCACGACATTGCCGATCTCGATCCCTTCTCACCGGGCCGCAGCGTGGCCAACACCGTCAACGCTCTCTTCGCCGGCCATGACAACGGGGACTACGCGCTGGCCGGCGGTGCCTCTGCCAGCCTCGCTCTGCCGGTCCGCGCAGGTCTGGAGCTCATTCTCGTCGGCCGGGTCGAGCAGCTTACCAGCGTGCGCCGGGTTGCGAAGTCAGCGGTCAACGATCTTCTGGGAGGGACCGGGGTGTTCCCGCCTAACCCACCGGTGGATGAGGGGACTTTCGCCGGGGGGTCAGCCCGGCTTCGCGGCGTTGGCGCGGTCCGCTGGAACCTGACGGCTGACGTGCTAACTGGGGACGACGCGACAACAGCCAGGCTTTTTGGAGACGCCCGACGCAGCCTCGGCTCGGGCCTGGGGATCAGCCTGCGGCTCAAGGCCGGCGCGGCGAGCGAACCGGCGATGCCGCAGAGTCTCTTTCGCCTGGGCGGACTCGGCACCGTACGCGGATTCGAGTACGGTACGCTCCGGGCGCCGGTCTTCTGGGCCGGACAGGTCGACATCACCCCCTTTGGCGGCCGGGTACGGCCGGTGATCTTTCTGGACGCCGGCCAGGCTTCACGCATCTCGAGTCTGTTCTCGAGCTCGGCTCTGGTCGGTGGCGGAATCGGCCTCTCGCTGTTCAGCGGCCTCATCCGATTCGATCTGAGTCGCACCATCGCTCCCGATCAGTCGGGCAAGGTGCGATTCGATCTCGTGGTCCAGGGGGTCAGGTGAGAAGATCCGGATTGGGACTCGCGCTCAGACTGTCGCTGCTGGCGGCCTGCGACCCGCGGGAAAGTCAGCAAGCGCAAGCTGGACGACTCGAGGCCGAGTGGAGTGGCGCGGATTCCGGCAAGATTTCCGCCCAGGCCACCGCGGAGTGGTGTGCCGACCGCCTCTGGCTCGAGATCCGGGCAATCCAGGGCGACACCGGCGTGGCCATCGCGCTCTATCCGGTGGACAGCATTGTCTCGGACAGCTATCCGGTGGTGGAGCCAACTCGAGCCGATACGGTGCGCCCGGCCGCCAGCGTGGGTCTCAGGCTGTTCTCGCCGACCGCCGTCAAGGGATATCGGGGAGACAGCGGGGCCGTGGTGCTGGTGACGTCCGGCTCCGGGCAGCTGTCCGGCCGGCTCAGGGCCAGAGCTCTCGCGGTGTCGAACGCTGATCAGGTAACGATCAGCGGCAAATTCGAGCGCGTCGCCATACTCCCACAGCAGCGCGGCTGCGCCCCAAAACCTCCAGAAATTACCGCTGATACCATTCCTGATACGACCGATGCAGCGCCGGACGATGGGCAGGTAGATTGAGGTATGGAGAACACCTACTTCCGGAAGGGTTTCGGCCTCAAGAGCGAGATCGCGAGCCGGCTGACGGCAGACTACCACAGCGGCGTGGTCGAGGCCCTTCGGGCCAGCAACTACAGGCTCGAGGTGGGTCCGTTGACCTTCCGGCTGGCGCGCGAGTTCGGTTTCTGCTACGGCGTGGATCGCGCGGTCGAGTATGCCTATGAGACCCGGACCAAGTTCCCCGGCCGCCAGCTCTTTCTGGTGGGTGAGATCATCCATAATCCTCATGTGAATCAGAAGCTGCGAGACATGGGGATCACCATCCTGGCGCACCAGGAGAACGGCGAGTTCGACTTTTCAGCGCTCACTCCGGACGATGTGGTGATCATGCCGGCATTTGGTGTGACCATCGGCGACTTCGAGCGCCTCCGCGCCATCGGCTGCGTCCTGGTGGACACCACCTGTGGATCGGTACTGAACGTCTGGAAACGGGTGGAGAGCTACGCCCGGGATGGCTTCACGGCGGTGATCCATGGCAAGCACTACCATGAGGAAACCAAGGCTACCGCCAGTCAGGTCATGAAACACCCGGCGGGACGTTATCTGGTGGTCCTCGATATGGCAGAAGCGCGGATGATCTGCGACTTCATCGAGGGGAGGGGCTCGGTCGCCGCGCTGGAAGCCAAGTTCCGTCAGGCTGTTTCACCCGAGTTTGCCTTCGAGCGAGACCTCGCCCGGGTGGGAATCGCCAATCAGACCACCATGCTCTCGGGCGAGTCCCTGGCCATTGCCGAGGAGGTGCGAAAGAGCATAGTCCGCCGCTACGGTGCCGACGCGGCCGGCGACCACTTCAGATCCTTCGACACCATCTGCTCCGCCACCCAGGAACGGCAGGACGCGGTGGTGGCGCTGCTCGAGGAGCCGCTCGACGTCATGGTGGTGATTGGCGGATTCAATTCGAGCAACACCATCTCGCTCGCGGCGCTGTGCGCGGAACGTGTACCGACCTACCACATCGAGGA
>JALYPB010000311.1 GCA_030856585.1 Gemmatimonadota bacterium
GTACCGGAGTCCTCGCCCAGGTTGCCGAAGACCATCGCGACGATGTTGACCGCGGTTCCCATGGAATCCGGAATGTCGTGCAGCTTCCGGTAGTCGATGGCCCGGCGGGTATTCCAGCTCTCGAACACGGCGGCGATGGCCCCCCACAGCTGGTCCAGCGGCTCGATGGGGAATTCACGGCCCGACTCGGCGCGAACGTGTTCCTTGAACCGGCGGACGACCGCCTGCATCTCCTCCAGCGGGAGATCGATGTCGCGATCGATTCCGCAGCGCTGCTTATGCTCCTCCAGAATCTGCTCGAATGGCTTCTTCGACAGATCGAACACCACCGTGCCGTACATCTGGACAAATCGGCGATAGGAGTCCCACGCAAACGGAGGATTCCCGCTTTGCCGGGCAAGCCCTTCGACGGTTATGTCATTCAAGCCCAGGTTGAGGATCGTCTCCATCATTCCGGGCATGGACACGGCGGCTCCTGACCGGACCGACACCAGCAGCGGGTTCTCCCCGTCGCCCAGATGCTTTCCGGTGGCGGTCTCGAGCCTCTGCAAGGCATTCTCGACCTGCGCCTGCAGCCGCTTGGGGAAGTGGTGGCTCTCGAGATAGTGCAGGCAGAGATTGCTGGCGATGGTGAAGCCGGGAGGGACAGGGATGCCGATGGTAGTCATCTCGGCCAGGCCGGCTCCCTTGCCGCCGAGGATGTCCTTCATGGCAGCCGTGCCTTCGGCCCGGCCCTGCCCGAAGTAAAAGACCAGCGGCTGAGTGTACGGGCCGCTCATGCTATGGTGGGGATGAGCGGGGTGTCGCGCCGCAACTGTACCAGCTGTTCCGGAGTCCTGGTCGGATACTTGCCCGAGAAACAGGCATGACAGAAGCCGGTGTCCTTGCCCGCCGCGGTCAGCATCCCGTCGAGTGAGAGGTAGCCGAGGGAGTCCACCCCCAGAAACTCCCGGATTTCTTCAATCGAGTGGGTTGCCCCGATCAGCTCCGCCCGGGTGGGCGTGTCGATCCCGTAGTGGCAGGGCCCGGTGATCGGTGGCGAACCCAGGCGGAGGTGGACCTCGCGGGCGCCGGCACCGCGGATCATCTGGACCAGCTCCTTACTGGTGTTGCCCCGGACCAGGCTGTCGTCCACCACAACCACCGACTTGCCTTCGATGACCTCCCGAACCGGATTGAATTTGATCTTCACCTTGGCCACCCGAAGCGCCTGAGTGGGATTGATGAACGTCCGCCCGACGTAGTGGTTCCGGATGAGACCGTACTCGAGCTTGATGCCGGAGGACTCGGAAAAGCCCAGCGCCATGGCATTGGAGCTGTCGGGCACGGCGAAGACCACCTCGCCGCCGGGGGCGGGCTGCTCTCTTCCGAGCTGCCGTCCCAGCTCCCGGCGGACCCCATCCACCGAGCGCCCGAACACGATGCTGTCGGGCCGGGCGAAGTACACCAGCTCGAAGACGCAGCGACTGACCGGACGGGCAGCGAGCCGGGGCAGATGGGTAACCTGGCCGTCCTCGATCCGGATGAAATCTCCGGGCCGGAGCTCACAGTGGAAGGACGCCCCGATCAGGTCCAGGGCGCAGGTCTCCGAGGCCACTACGATTCCGCTGCCGAGGCGGCCGATAACCAGCGGCCGGAAGCCGCGGCTGTCGATCACAGCGTACATCGTTCGGCCTACGGTGATCACCAGGCTGTAGGCGCCATCCACCTGTTCCAGTGCCTCACGGATCTGGTCTTCCACCGTGTCGGCTTCAGAGCGGGCGATCAGGTGTACCAGCACCTCTGTGTCGCTGGAGCCGGTAAAGATTGCCCCGCGCGATACCAGCTCATGCTTGATCGCACCGGCATTGATGAGGTTGCCGTTGTGGGCGATGGCAAGCGGGCCGCAGCGGGTGTTCACGTTGCAGGGCTGGGCGTTGGCAAGCACGGTGCTGCCGGTGGTCGAGTAGCGAGTGTGGCCCACCGCCACATCGCCCGGAAGTGCGGCCAGGGCTTCATCGTCGAAGTTCTCCGAGACCAGGCCCATCCCCCGGTGCGACCGGGCGGTCCCGTCCTGGTCCAGCGCCACGATCCCCGCGCTCTCCTGACCCCGGTGCTGCAGGGCATAGAGGCCGAGATAGGTGAGCCGGGCCGCGTCGGGGATCCCGGAAACGCCAATGATGCCGCACATGCTTACTCTCCTACCGCACGGTCCACGTCCGGGTGCTGCATCCGGCGGGGAATGGCTTCTGAGTAGATCCTGCGAAGGGCTTCGGTGCTCCAGGTGAACAACTGAGACCCCACCTGGAGTTCCAGAGTCCCGGCGCTCTCGACCCGGCCCGCGTGAAACACTGAGACCCCGTGCTCGTTAGCCAGGGCGATCAGGCGGCGGGCCCGCGGCGGGGCACAGGTGATGATGGCCCGTGCGCCGTCCTCCCCATAGAGCACGCCCTCGATCGGCACGTCCACGGCGTAGCCGGTGAGATCGAGGCTGGCGCCCAGACTGCCCGGCACGTACGGCCCCCCCATGGCGGCTTCAGCCAACGTCACCGCCAAGCCGCCCTCGGAGCAGTCGTGAGCCGACCGAAGCAGGTGCTGCTCGGCCGCCCCCACCAGGAAGCGTTGGAGGTTGAGCTCGGCCTCGAGGTCCACCGCCGGCGGATCTCCCCCGATGAAGTCGCACACCTCCGCCCAATAGGCCGAGCCGCCCAGAATTCCGCTCGTCTCACCGACGATGAACACCTCATCCTGCGGCGAGTCGAAATAGCTGGCGACACGATCTTCCACCCGGGACAGCAGTCCGACCATGCCTATCGTCGGGGTGGGATCGATCGCGCCGGTCGGACTCTCATTGTAGAAGGAGACGTTCCCGCCGGTGACAGGCGTGTTGAACACGCGGCAGGCATCGGCGATGCCCCGCGCGGCCTCGCGGAACTGAAAAAAGATCTCCGGCCTTTCCGGGTTGCCGAAGTTCAGGCAGTTGGTGATGCCCAGCGGGCGGGCACCGGTGCAGGCGAGGTTCCGCGCCGCCTCCGCCACGGCCGCCTTGCCTCCTTCGTAGGGATCCAGCGCAACCAACCGGCTGTTGCAGTCCACCGTCATCGCGAGGCCGAACCGGGCACCCGGCACCCGGATGACGCCCGCGTCGGAGCCCGGCGGCAGCACGGTGGAGGCTTGTACGGTCGAGTCATACTGCTCGTACACCCAGCGCTTGCTCGCGATATTGGGGCTGTCGAGCAGCAGCTCGAGCGCGCCTTCGATATCCACCACTGGAGGCCCCGCGTCTACCGAAGCCCGACGTGCCTTGGCCTCGTCACTTTCCCGGGCTTCGGAGTCATAGATGGGGCAATCCTCGACCAGGCGCTGGCCTGGAATGGCCGCCACGGTCTGCCCGTGGTGCCGCACCCGGAAAATCCCGTCGTCGGTGACGTGACCGATTGGCGTGGCCTGGAGCTCCCAGCGCCCGCAAACCTCCTGGATGGCTGGAACCTGGCCGGGCTCGGCGACGATGAGCATCCGCTCCTGTGATTCGGACAGCAGGATCTCGTACGGGGTCATCCCGAGCTCACGGGTCGGCACCAACCCCGTGTCTATCTCGACGCCGACACCACCCCGAGCGGCCATCTCGGCCGAAGAGCTGGTGAGCCCGGCCGCACCCATATCCTGAATGGCGACAATGAGGCCCGAGGTGATCAGCTCCAGGCTGGCTTCCAGCAGGAGCTTCTCGGTAAAGGGATCGCCCACCTGGACCTGCGGCCGCCGAAACTCACTCTTTTCCGACAGCTCTTCCGACGCGAAGCTGGCACCGTGAATCCCATCCCGCCCGGTTCGCGCCCCCACCGTCAGCAGGACGTTGCCAACCCCGTGCGCCGCGGCGCGGATGAGGTCGCTCTCCCGCAGCAGCCCCACGCACATGGCGTTGACCAGCGGATTGCCGCTGTATCCCGCCGCGAAGTTGACCTCTCCGCCAAGCGTCGGTACACCGACGCAGTTCCCGTAGTCGCCCACTCCCCGCACCACTCCATCGAACAGGTAGCGGCTGCGAGGCTCCTCCAACGATCCGAATCTGAGACTGTTGAGCATGGCCACGGGGCGGGCGCCCATGGTGAACACATCGCGCAGAATACCGCCCACGCCGGTTGCCGCTCCCTGGTAGGGCTCGACCGCCGACGGGTGATTGTGGGATTCGATCTTGAAAGCGACTGCCCACCCCTCAGGGAGCCGGAGGACGCCGGCATTCTCGCCCGGTCCCTGAACCACCTGTGGGCCGGAGGTGGGAAATGTCTTCAACACCGGCTTCGAATGTTTATAGGAGCAGTGTTCCGACCACAGGGCCGAGAACACTCCCAGCTCGGTGAACGTGGGAGTCCGGCCAAGCAGCTCGAGGATACGGCCGTACTCGAGCTGGTTCAGGTTATGCTCCCGAACCAGATCGGGCGTCACCCGGGGTTCGCCCGGGAGCGAAACCGCCTCGGTGCCCGCACTGGCCACGCTCGCACCGGTCAACGGCTTCTCCTCACCGCTCGCCGCCTGGGCCGCGCGACGTCTTGTCGGCACCGCGGCGTGAGCCACGGAAGCTGGACAGTGCATCGGTGAGCACCCGGGTGATCACGTTCGGATGGTCGTCTTTGGCAACGGCCTCCAGCTCACCGGCATCGAGCCACATGCCGCCGCAGTGGGGGCAGGTCTCGATGGTGACTCCGTGAGATTCGCTGCTCACAAGGGTGTATCCATCTTTGGGACACTTCATGTAGTGCGACTTCCGTTCCGCCTCCAGGCTGGCCGCAGTTGCTCCCTCGCGCTGTCTGCGCAGCAGCTCGGCCTCTTCCCGGGCAAAGTACTCGTCCTCGTTTCGGCTTGGCTTCTCCGGCTTCATTGCACTGTACCCTTCAGTTGGAGCTCTCCTGGTGGGAGCTGATCATGGAGCTGAAAAACCCGGTTCCGCCGGTGAGACCGAGCAGCCGGTCGGCGGCGCGCTCCGGGTGAGGCATGATGCCGACCACATTGCCGCCCGCGTTGCAGATGCCTGCGATGTGATTGGCGGATCCGTTCGGATTGGGCTGGAACGGCGAGCGCTCGGTTGCCGCCACGTAGCGCAGCACCACGCGTCCCTCCGCCTCCAGCATGCGGAGTGTGTCGGGTGCGGCCACAAACCGGCCATCGCCGTGCGCCACCGGAAGCCGTAACCGTTCTTCCGGTTCGTAATCGCAGGTGAATGCGGTGTCAATCTGCTCTACGATCACGTCCACCGGCTTCGACACAAAGCTCAGTCCGGCGTTGCGCAGGAGGGCGCCGGGCAGAAGATGCGCCTCGCACAGGATCTGAAAGCCGTTGCAGATGCCCAGCACCGGGCCCCCGGCAGCGGCATGGCGCTGTACTGCCTGCATCACCGGGCTGAACCGGGCGATTGCACCGACCCGGAGGTAGTCGCCATAGCTGAACCCGCCCGGCAGCACTACCACGTCAGCGCCGCGCAGATCGGCATCCCGATGCCAGACGAAATAGGCGTCCGCGCCGGCGCTCTCGGCGGCGCGCAGGGCGTCGAAGTCGCAATTGCTGCCGGGGAATCGCACCACTGCTACCCGGGGCATCAGTCGGTCTCCACGTCCAGCAGGTAGTCCTCGGTAACAGGGTTAGCCAGGAGTTTGTCGCACATGAGCCGGGCACGGGCCTCGGCCTCATCCCGGGAATCGGCGTCAACGTCGAGCTCGATGGCCCGTCCGACCCGGACCGCGCCGGCCTCCTCGAAGCCGAGCGCGCTCAGAGCGTGCTCAACCGCCTGGCCCTGAGGATCGAGCAGGCCGGCCCGGGGCATTACCCGCACATGCACTCGGAATGTCATTCATCTGGCTCCTGCCGGCGGTCGCCCCAGCGGCCGCGGCGCTCATGGGAGAGCGGAGGTGGCAATGTCGGGTCGTGGACGTCGGCCAGTCGCTCTTCAGCCTGCTCCTCCACGACGGAGACCGGCTCGGGACGCTCCATCAGACCCAGCACTGTGGCGCGAACGATGCCGAACGCGACGTAGAACAAACCTAAGGGAAACAGGAAGTACTCGGGGAAGATCAGGCCGCCGAGGAGGATGACGACGTGCACGATGAGCCCGAATACGCCTTTCCGGCTGCGGACCCCGATCGGCGGGAACTTCGGATACTTGACATTGCTCACCATCAGCACGGCCAGCAGCAGCATGAGGACCACCAGGCCCTCGTGCTGCAGATCCAGGTACGCCAGCGAGGCGCGGTACCAGTTGGTCTGGCTGAACGGATAGTAGACGGCGAGGGTCATGCCGGCCGCAGGGGAGGGAAGCCCGGTAAACCAGCCGCTGGGCGGCTTGCCGGCGGATAGCACGTTGAAGCGCGCCAGCCTGAGCGCCACCGCCACCACGTAGATGTAGCAGAGGATCCAGGCGAATCGCCCGGCGTTTGAAAAGTCGAGGAAGTACATCAGGAGGGCCGGCGCCACCCCGAACGAGATGACGTCCACCAACGAGTCGAGCTCGGCGCCGAACCGGGTTCCGGTGCCCGACAGACGCGCCACCCTCCCGTCCAGCATGTCCAGGATTCCCGCGAACACGATGAACCACCCGGCCCAGCGGAAGTTGCCGTTGAAGGCGGAGACGATCGCCCAGAAGCCGAAGAACAGGTTGCCCAGGGTGAAGGCACTGGGCATGACGACCACGACCTGGCGTATCGACGGGCGCCGGAGTCCCTCGCGCCGCTGTCTCAGATCCATTCGGCCACCACGGTCAGGCCTGCCTTGGTTGTGTCGCCGGGTTTGATCAGAAATTTCACTCGATCGCAGGGCAGGAACAGATCCACGCGTGATCCAAACCGGATCATGCCCAGTCGGTCTCCCTGCTGCACCTGGGTCCCGACTTTGTGATCGGTCACGATCCTTCGGGCGATAAGACCCGCGATCTGGCGGATCAGCACCTTGCCTCTGGACGTGGTGAGACCGATTGAGGATTGCTCGTTGTCGAGACTCGACTTTTCAGTTCCGGCGTGGCCGAATTTGCCGGGATTGTAGTGCCGGTAACCTACCGTGCCCTCAGTGGGGTAACGGTTCACATGGACATCGAACACATTCATAAAGATGGAGAGGCGGCACGAGCGGCCTGCAAGGAACGCGGGCTCATCGGTTTCGACCAGACTTACCACCTTGCCGTCGGCAGGTGCGAGGATCAGACGGTCACCCCGGTCGCCGGCGCGCACCGGGTCACGAAAGAAGGCAACGACCCAGACTGCCAGCACGACCCAGAGCACGCACGCGATCCACAAAAGTCGGGAGTCGAAGCGCAGCGCGGCGAGTATGAGGACCAGCACAATTACCCATGCGCCGACGATGAACCAGAGTCCCTCGGGGGCAGTACGCATCACAGGTCGGGCTCCAGATTGCGTCCAGTCAGTAGCCGGTAGGCCTCGAGGTATCGCCGGCTTGTGGCTTCGACCACGTCGGACGGCAGTGGAGGTGGCGGGGCTTCTCCATCCCATTTCCCCTCGGCCTTGAGTGAGGCCAGATAGTCCCGCAGCGGTTGCTTGTCAAAGCTGGGTTGCGTGCGGCCGGGCTCATACCGGTCCGCAGGCCAGAAGCGGGAGGAGTCGGGTGTGAGCACCTCGTCAATCAGGCGCAAGGTGCCTTCGGCGTCGGTCCCGAATTCGAACTTGGTGTCGGCGATGATGATCCCCCGCGAGGCGGCGTGATCGCGTCCCGCTTGGTAAAGCGCAAAGCTGGCCTGCCGCAGCCGGGCCGCCATTGTCGGACCGAGCGCCCGGGCCACCGCGTCGATGGTGACGTTCATGTCGTGTCCGGATTCCGCCTTCGTAGCCGGCGAGAAGAGCGGCGGGTCGAGGCGTGCGCTCTCGACCAGGCCGGGGGCCAGCGGCTCACCAGCCAGCGTGCCCTGGCTCCGATACTCGGCCCAGGCCGATCCGGAGAGGTACCCGCGCACCACACACTCGAAGGGCACCGGTACCGCTCGCCGCACCAGCATCGTCCGGCCGGCGATCTGTTCCTCGAGTCCATCGAGCTGCGGTACCTGGTCGAGGATGTCTCCCGTGCGCGCCGTGACGTAGTGCGACGGAAAGACGCCGGCCAGGAGCTCGAACCAGAAGGCGCTCATCTGGGTGAGGACCGCACCCTTCCGTGGGATCGGCTCGCGCATGACAACATCGAAGGCGCTGACCCGATCGCTGGCCACCACCAGCAGGTGTCCCGCGTCCACCTCGTATACCTCGCGCACCTTGCCCCGGCGCAACAGCGGGAGCGGGAGCCGGCTTTCGGTGAGCGTGGCTTTGCTCCCCGCCGAGCTGGCGCTCATACCCTCACCTCGGCGGGCTCGGCTTCGGCAGCGAGCGGCCGCGCCCGCTCGAGTAGCGGCTGCAGATACTCCTCGACAAACTCGCCCACCTGCTGGGCGGCGCGTCCGGTGTAGTTG
>JALYPB010000314.1 GCA_030856585.1 Gemmatimonadota bacterium
GCGGTTATGTACGAGGCCGGGAAGATCCTGGTGGTGGGTGGCGGCGGACACACCGGCTGGCCCACCCCTGATGTGAAGACCAGCTTGCCCACCGCCACGGCGGAGGTGATCGATCTCAACCAGACCTCACCCGCGTGGCGGAGCACCGGCTCGATGGCAAACCGGCGGCGCCACATGAATGCCACTGTGCTGCCCGACGGACAGGTGCTCGCGACCGGTGGCACCCAGGGCGGAGGGTTCGTCAACATCAGCGAGGGGAACGCCGTCAAGGCGGCCGAGGTGTGGAACCCGAAGACGGGGCAGTGGACCACTCTGTCGAGCAACAGTGTCATGCGAATCTACCACTCCGTCTCGTTGCTTCTGCCCGACGGAACCGTTCTTCACGGGGCGAGCGGTGATGCGATGGCCGGCGCCGTTCCGGTCCCGCCCGAGCGAAGCCACGAGATCTTCCGGCCGCCCTACCTGTTCAAAGGCGCGCGTCCGACCATCTCGGCGGCTCCAAACACCGTCAGCTACGGGGAGACGTTCTCGGTCGCGACCCCGAATGCGGGCCAGATAACGGATGTGCGCTGGATCCGGCTGGGCTCGGTGACCCACGCCTTCGATGCGGGCCAGCGGGCCAATACGCTGAGCTTCACGATCAATGGCGGGAACGTTGAGGTGAAGGCCCCGTCGTTGCCAAGACAGGCCCCTCCGGGTCACTACCAGTTGTTCATCCTGAATCGCAACGGCGTGCCCTCAGCCGGGAAGATCGTGAAGGTCCAGTAGTCCTCAGTCGTCCGAGGCTGCCAGCGACCTGATTCCCGCGAATACGGCGAGCCCCAGCCCGGCAGCGAGCAATGCCTTGCCGGGCGAGAGCACCGCCCGGGTGTAGGCGCTGGACTTCATGACGTGCCCGCGGTACTCCCCCCGCTCTCGCCCCTCTGCCGCGGCCGGCGCGTACAGATTGCCGGAGCACAGCACCACTCGGGCCCCGCGTTCCGCCGCTCGCTTGGCGGTGGCGAGCCCGATTCCGCTGGTGCCGCCGTGATCACCATGCCCTGATCCTCCAGCCGCTTCAGCTTGAGTTTCATTACTACCCCCAACGGAATGGTTGAATGCCTCTCGAAGTATGGGAAATGAGACCTTTGCGCACAACAGAACAGCAAACTGCCGAGCCACGGATCGAGCTTAGAAGGCACTTTGATACCAAGGCGGAAGTGACACCGAGTCTTGAATTTAGCGTCGGAGAGAGAGATCTTTCCGGGTTGTCTCAAGGGGGCGTAGCTCCCAACAGCTTTTAAGTGGTGCCTGATGATCCGAGTAACCGCTGTACATCCCGAGTCTATCGCAGCCGAGCTTGGTCTCCAGAAAGGGACAGAGCTGCTGTCGGTGGGCGGACGCGAGTTGGAAGACTTTCTCGACTGGGAGTTCCTGACGGCCGAGGAGGAGTTCCTTCTTCACGTGCGCCAGCCAGGGGGGGAGGAGATCGAGTTCGAGATCGAGCGGCCCCTGGGAGAGCCGATCGGTGTGGAGCTGGAGCCCGCCCGGATACGACGATGCGCCAACCGCTGTGACTTCTGCTTTGTCGACGGCCTGCCCGATGGCCTGCGCGAAGTGCTCTACATCCGGGATGATGATTACCGTCTCTCGTTCCGGTACGGCAACTTTGCCACCTTGACCAACCTCAAGCCCCACGATGTTCAGCGCATCATCGAGTACCGCCTGTCGCCGCTGTACGTGTCGGTTCACGCTACCGATCCTACCGTACGCCGCTACCTGCTGCGCAATCCTACGGCACCCGAGGTCATTCCTCAGCTGCGCGAGTTCGCGGATCACGGAATCGAATTTCACACCCAGATCGTAATGTCCCCCGGCGTGAACGATGGACTGGTCCTGCAGCAGACGCTCGCCGAGCTGTACCAGTTCGGGCCCGCAATCATCGGCTGCTCGGTGGTGCCGGTCGGGCTCACCGAATATTCCAAGCACCACTTGGTGCGAGAGCCCACCGCTGAGGAATGCCGTGCGGCAATCGCGGTCATCGACGAGCGAGCCGCCATCTCGCGCGCTGAGCGGGGGATTAACTGGGCGTTCGGAGCCGACGAGCTCTACGTCCGGGCCGGCGTCGAGCTCCCCGCAGCCGAGATCTATGACGGTTTCGATCAGGTGGAGAACGGGGTGGGCTCGGTGCGCTGGCTGCAGCAACGGATCGACACGGTCTCGGATGAGCTTCGGGGGTGGGAAGGGAAGCGGATCGCCGTGGTGACCGGCACTGCAATGGGCCGGCTCATGCCGATGGTACTCGAGCCGCTCGCCAGGGTGACAGGGGCCGAGTTCGAGCTCATCCCCGTGGTCAACACCCTCTTCGGCTCGACAGTCACGACCGCCGGACTCCTCCCCGGGATGGCAATGCAACAGGCCTTAAAGGGCCGCCGAGATCTCGATCTGGAGCTGCTCCCGGCTGAGTCGGTGAACGACGACGGGCTCTTCATCGACAGCATGAGCCTCGAGGTGTTGGCGCTCTCGGTGCCCGCCGCCGTGCGCCTCTCGAGGGACTTCACCGATGTGCTTCAGGTGCCGGTGGCGGCATGACCAAGCCTACGGTCGCAATCGTTGGCCGGCCCAATGTCGGCAAATCCACACTTTTCAATCGGATCATGGGGGGCCGTCCGGCGATAGTATCGGAACAGCCGGGAACCACCCGCGATCGGCACTTCGGCGACGCCGATTGGCAGGGGCGCCGCTTCTGGGTGGTCGACACCGGTGGGCTCCTCCCGGATTCGGATGACTCGATGGATCGCGCTATCCGGCGC
>JALYPB010000318.1 GCA_030856585.1 Gemmatimonadota bacterium
CCTGGATAGCGCTCTCGGGGAGCAGGACGGTTCGCCTCGCCTTGGGCGTCTTCGGTTCAGCTAGCGTCCACGATCCCTTGTAGCCCCACACCAGCGCCCGCTGCACCGCAAGCCGATTTCCCTTCAAGTCCCCCCATTTCAATCCCATCGCCTCGCCAGGCCGCAAGCCGGTGGTAATCAGCAAGGTCCACAGGGCGACCCATTCATCCCCCTGCGCGGCACCTATGAACTGCCGCGCCTGCTCCGGATTGAGTGCCTTCATCTCTTTCCGAACCTGTCGCGGCAGCGTACAGAGCTTATTCCCAGCCGGATTGCGCGGGATGAGGTTGGTGCGAACGGCGTGGTCGAGCGCACTTCGGAGTATGGCGTGAACGTACCGGACCGACCGGGGGCTTAGGCCCAGGGCTGTCAGCCGGTTGTACAGCTGCTGGACGTCCGTCGTCGTCAGCGAGCTCAGCCGAATGTGGCCGATCACCGGGATGACGTGGCGGTTGAGCCACGCGGCATAGCTCAGGTGCGTCACGGGGCGCACGCGAGCCTTCGCGATCACGTCGATCCACTCCCCGAGGAAAGACCCTACCGTCTGGCGAGACGGCAGGACAGTCGTGCCGATATCGCGGTCGCGAGTGAGCCGGGTTTGCTCCCGGATCGCGTCCCGCTTGGTCCCGTGGACCGTCTTGTTCAGGAAGCGCCGCTTGCCATTCGGATCGCGGCCCAAAAAGATGCGAAGGAGCCACGTCCGCTCACCGCGCTGAATGGGTTTCGCCATTGACCCCAGCTAGGAAAGGGACGCACCGAATATAACTCCCAGATTCCAGTCACACAATAGTCACACAATGAGTGCCTTTGTCAATAGCGACAACGACTTACGATTGACCCAGAGACTCGCTATCCCTAGGTCGTGGGTTCGAGTCCCACCGCCCTCATTGCTTTAAGTTTTGAAGACTGAATAATTCCTGGCTGCTTCCGCTTCGAGCCGTTGGCATCATCCTCTTGAAAGTGTGCCTCAAGTGCACGAACTCCCACGAGGCAGCAGCCGGCCGCGGTGGTGGGTGGCCACGTGGACCAGCCAGGCCTACTGCTGGGCACCAACTCCGCTGCCCAGCTCGGCAACAACAGCGCGCGGGCCACGGTGGCCCTCACGCCGGTCGCCGGTGTGGGCGGCCACGCCTTCGCTCAGCTCAGCGCTGGCGACAGCCATGCTTGTGGCAAGACCACCGGCGGCGAAGGCTGGTGCTGGGGCGACGACATCTTTGGGGCGCTGGGCAATGGGATCCTGAGCGAAAGCGTGCGCCTAAGGCCGGTGCGAGTCGTCGAGCCGCTGCAAGGCCCGTAGCGGGCGATCCCACGATACGTCGTCGGCCCCTGGTGACGCCCCGGTAGTTCCCCTTGATTGATCGAATGACCGCGCCACTCGCGCCGCCCTGCCCAGCCCCGACTACGGTCGGCAGCTCACCGCGCGCGCGGCTCGCGTCGATCGACGTCGTCCGCGGCGTGATCATGGTCATTATGGCCCTCGACCACACGCGCGATTTCTTCGGCATCCCCGGCCAGAACCCGGTGGACCTGACCACCGCGTCCGCGCCGCTGTTCCTTACCCGCTGGATCACCTTCTTCTGCGCGCCCGTGTTCTTCCTGCTCACGGGCGCGGGGGCCTACCTCTCGCTCGCGCGCCGGGGGCCAGGTGGACTGTCCCGGTACCTGCTCAGCCGCGGCCTCTGGCTGATCGTGCTGGACGTCGTGGTAGTGCGGTGCCTCGGCTACCAGTTCAACTTCGACTTCCGCGTGACGCTCCTCGTGGTCCTCTGGGCGCTCGGCTGGGCGATGATTGCGCTCGCCGGGCTGTCCCGCCTGCCGGCGACCGTGACAGCCGCGCTCGGCGTCGTGATGATTGTGGGGCACAATCTCTTGGACGGGGTGCAGTCGGCCAGCCCGATCTGGGCCATCCTGCACGCACCAGGGTTCGTGGTGAACACGCCGGCACACGTCGTCTTCGCCGCGTACCCGCTCATTCCCTGGATCGGCGTTACGGCAGTGGGTTTCGGGCTCGGACAGATCTATCGCTGGGATGATGAGCGCCGACGGGCATACCTGCTGCGCCTGGGGATGGCGCTGATCGTGGCGTTCGTCGTGATCCGCGGCATCAACGTCTACGGCGATCCGTCGCCCTGGTCGTCGATGCCGACCGCGGGATTCACGGTGCTCGCGTTTCTCAACGTGACCAAGTATCCGCCATCACTGCTGTTCTTGCTGATGACGCTGGGGCCCGCACTGTTCTTTCTCGGCGCGGTTGACCGGCACACGCCCCGGCTGCTGCGGCCGGCGAACGTCATCGGCAAGGTGCCGCTCTTCTACTACGTGCTGCACTTCGCCCTAATCCATATGCTCGCGGTCGCTACCTGCCTGGTTCGCTACGGGTCGGCGCATTGGATGTTCGAGTCACCCGACCTGGCGAACTACCCGTTCACTCCGCCGCCGGGCTGGGGCTATCCACTGCCGGTGGTCTATGGTGTGTGGGCGGGGGTCGTGCTCGCGATGTATCCGCTCTGCGCCTGGTTCGCGGCGCTCAAGCGGCGGCGCGGGGATACGTGGCTCAGCTACGTCTAAGCGGCTAACCCGGGGGGCTGGTCCAAATGCTGCGAAATTGATTCCCCCGCGCCACTGGCGCGGGCCCTCATCCCGCAACGCTGCTTCGCCCGGCTGCGGCAGGCATCCCTGACACCCCCATGCTGTAAGGATAGCGGGCAGTGACCTGGGCGCGCCGTTGGTCTGGTCGCTCCGTTCTAGTGGCGCTCGGCGCGATCGCCGCCGCCCTGGCCCTGGCAGTGCCGCAGGGTCTCGATC
>JALYPB010000349.1 GCA_030856585.1 Gemmatimonadota bacterium
AATCGCGAAGTACGTGGAAGAGGGCGGTAGGGCGGTAAGGCGGTAGGGGGTAAGGCGGTAAGGCGGGACAGCGGGACAGCCAAATGACGCTGTTATCCTGAGCGAAGCGAAGGATGTCTCATGCTTGAGCAACGAAGAGTCGTCATCACTGGAATTGGTGCCATCACGCCGATCGGTCTCGGCGTCGAGGGGCTATGGCAGGGTCTTCAGCGGCGGGAATCGGCCGTTCGCTGCATCACCCGGTTCGATCCCTCCATCTTCAAGTCCCGTATGGCGGGGGAGGTCGACGACTTTCGCCCCGGAGATCACATGGAGGAGCGGCGGAGCCGTCGGCTCGACCGCTTTTCGCAGTTCAGCGTCGCTGCCACCCGGATGGCCCTGAGCGATGCGGATCTCGACCCGTCCCGCGAAGATTCCGACCGCGTTGGAGCCATGATGGGGACCGCTCTCGGCGGTGTGGCGCACGGCGAGGAGCAATATCGGAACTTCATGCAAGGCGGGCCCCGGGCGGTCGATCCGGCGCTTGCTCTTACCGTCTTTGCGGGTGCCGCCAGCTGCAATATCGCCATTGAGTTCGGCTTTACCGGACCGAACTCCACCAACGGCATGAGCTGCGCCTCGGGCGCCATAGCTATCGGGGAGGCATTTCGTGCAATCGTCCGGGGTGAGGCAGACGTCATGGTGGCAGGGGGAGCCGAGGCCCCGCTCGCCCCACTCTGCTTCGGTGCGTTTGCCATCATCCGCGCGATGTCCACCCGCAACGAAGATCCCGGCCACGCCAGCCGTCCATTCGATCAGGGACGCGATGGGTTCGTGATGGCCGAAGGGGCAGCGGTGCTCGTACTGGAGGAGCGCGGGAGAGCGCTTGCCCGGGGCGCTCCGGTGTACGCGGAGGTCTGCGGGTTCGGTCTTACCAACGACGCGTATCATATGACCGCGCCCCGGCCCGATGGCCGCCAGGCGGCGCGGGCGATGCGCAACGCCCTCGCCGAAGCAAGGGTAGTCCCTCACGAAGTCGGCTACATCAACGCACACGGATCGTCCACGCCACTCAACGATTCGACCGAAACGGCCTCCATCAAGCAGGTGTTCGGGGATCATGCGTACCGTCTGGCGTTCAGCGGAACCAAGGGCTACTACGGCCACGCGCTCGGCGCGAGCGGCGCCATCGAGGCCGCCATCTGCGCCCTCGCCAGCCAACGTCACTGGGTCCCCCCGACGGTGAACCTGGATCGTCCCGATCCGGTCTGCGACCTGGACCACGTTACCGGCACCGGACGGACCCTCGAACCCGACTATCTCCTCAGCAACTCGTTCGGTTTTGGCGGTATCAATGCCGCCCTGCTCTTTCGCCGGTCGGCATAAGCGCCTAGATTCGCGGCGGCTCCCTTCCTAAGGATCTCGCATGCCCTCTCTGGCTCGTCGGTTGGTCGCTGAGGCACTCGGCACATTCGCGTTCGTGTTTATCGGTGCGGCTGTGGTGGTCGTGAATGGTGGATTTCCCAACAGCGGCATCGGGCTTCTCGGGATCGCGCTGGCGCATGCCGTGGCGCTGTCGGTCATGATCAGCGCGACTATGGCCGTCTCGGGTGGCCATCTGAACCCAGCCGTCACCATAGGACTCCTGGTAGCCCGGAGGATCGGCCCGGTAGAGGCCGCCGCTTACATCGTGACCCAGCTCGCCGCGGCAACCGTTGGGGCACTGATGGTGCAAGTACTCCTTCCGTCTGGGGCGGTTCGCTCCGCCCTTCTTGGGGTGCCGGTCATCGCCAGCTCGGTCACAATAGGCCAGGCGATAGGCATCGAGGTGGTACTGACCTTCTTCCTCGTGTCCGCGGTCTTCGGCACGGCCGTGTCGCCTGACGCCCCCCGCATTGCCGGGTTCGGTATCGGCCTGGTCCTGCTGTTCGACATCCTCGTCGGGGGCCCGCTGACCGGCGCGGCCATGAACCCGGCGCGGGCGTTCGGGCCGGCGCTGGTCTCGGGCCAATGGCTGGGGCAGGGGGTGTACTGGATCGGACCAATTGTGGGAGCGATACTGGCGGCGCTGGTATGGCAGTACGTTCTGCTTCCGAAGACGCCTCCCCCGCGGAGGCGGCGGACCGACTGAATACCAAGAACGTGAGCGGGGAAGAAACAGCGCTCTTCCCCGCTTACGTTCTTTTTTCCTCGCTTACGCTTTCTCTTCCCCGTTTCTTAGCCCTTCTCCAAAGCGCCAACCAATAGCCCACCAGGATGACGCTGGTGATGACGTAGGCGGCCACCAGGTACTCCCCGTTCTGCGGCGTCTCAGCCGGCATCGCGCGCCTCCTCCCGTTCTTCATCCGCCAGTGCCAATCCGTACCGGGCCATGACAAATCCCAGATACAGCACGGTGAATACCAGAGTGGACACCAGCAAGGTGGTAAGCATTTCCGGCGGGAGGGATGGCGCGCTGGGCTTGAGCACGATCGGCTGCGGGTGGAGCGTCCGGAAGAGATACACGCTCAAGTGAATGAACGGTACCAGCAGCATGCCGAGGATCCCGACCACCGCGCTGAAGCGGGCTCGTTCCTCTGGATCGTGCAGCGCCGCCCGGAGCCCCAGATACCCTATGAACAGGAAAAAGACAAACAGGGTAAGGGTTAGCCGCGCATCCCAGGTCCACCAGGTACCCCAGATCGGCTTGGCCCAGATGGGACCGGTGGTGAGCATGATGGCGCTGAACACCACCCCCACCTCTGCCGACGCCGCTGCAAAGCGATCCAGCCGGGGGTCCTTGAGCCACAGGTACAGCGCACTCGCAATGCCAACCAGCGAGAATGAGAGCAGCGCCGCCCAGGCCGCGGGAACGTGAAGGTAGAAAATCTTCTGAGCCAGGCCCTGGCGCGCCTCGACCGGAGTATGTGCCAGCGCGAGCAGGTAGACGCCGCCGAGGCCGAGGAGCCCGAGAGTGCTCAGCCCGAGCCCTCTGCGAACGACCCTGGCTGCCTGCTCAGCTGCCGCGGTCATTCGTCTACCACCGACGAGAAGGCCATCATGCAAAGGGTAACGAAGACGATGTCATAGAGAGCGAGTAACCTAAGCCAGCCCCACATCTCGCTCAATGGACGGTCCGCCAGCAGTCGCGAGGTAACCTGCACCGCCGCGATCAGCGGCGGGATCATGAACGGCAGCAGCAGCACCGGCAGCATCAGTTCAGCGAACCGGGTGCGCACGGCCATGGCGCTGAAGAGGGTGCCGACCGCAACGAAGCCGATGGTGGCGAGCGCGGTGACGCCCAGCAGCCCGGGCAATGCGCGGCCCAGGCTGACGTTGAAGAACAGCATGAAGAGTGGCAGGGTCACCAGCTCCACTGTTCCCACGAAGGCCAGGTTGGCCAACAGCTTGCCGAGAAACAGCGCCTCACGCGGTACCGGCGCCAGGAGAAGCCCGTCGAGGGCGGCATTCTCCCGCTCGACGTTGAAAGCCCGATTCAGCGCCACCATCGCTGCCAGTGCGAACGTCACCCACAACACGCTGGGCGCCAGATCGGTGGCTGCGAGCACCGTGGGATCCCGGGCAAAATTGAAAACCACGAGCACCAGCGCCGCAAATACCAGTGCTGACTGCAGCGCCGTCCTGCTCCGTAGCTCCGCCCGGATATCCTTGGCCGCGATCGCCAGCGCGAGGCGCAGCGAGTCAGGCACCGATCAGCCCGTAGTAGCGCGGCAGGAAGTCAGCGAGCGTTCCCATACGCGGCTCATCGGCAGCCCATGATCCATTGACCAGAACCGCAACACGGGAGGCGAGCTCCCAGGCCTCTGTCAGGTGGTGAGTCACCAGCACCACACCCAGTCCTTCCACCAGGCGTCGCCTCAGATCGGCCCGCAACCGGTCAGCGGCCACCGCGTCGAGCGAGGTAAACGGCTCATCGAGCAGGAGCAGCCTGGGGCGGTGCAACACGGCCCGCGCAATGGCCGCTCGCTGAAGGAGCCCGCGGCTCAGCCGCCTCGGCAGCTCGTCCGACCGATCCCCAAGCCCCGCCTGTGCGAGCGCGGCTTCCGCGACGTCGCGCGGCCGGCTCAGGCCGTAGAGCCGGGCCGCGAAGGTCAGGTTCTCGAGCAGGGTCAGGTCGTCGTAGAGCAGGGATTGATGGGAGAGCAGTCCGATAGCGCTGCGGATCTGGGCCGAGCGCCTTTCAAGCGGTTGTCCCAGAACCTTTACTTGTCCCGCCGAGGGGCGCATGAGGCCGGCAAGGATTCTCAACAGCGTCGTCTTGCCGGCCCCGTTCGGTCCCACCACCGCGACGGCCTCACCCTCTTGGAGCGAGAGGTCTACACCACGAAGGATGCGGACTCGGCCGAACGAACGCTGGAGCCCCCGCGCTTCCAGCAAGTATGGGCCGTCACGAGACGGCATCGATGCGCGCGCCGAGCTCGTCGAGGCGGAAGGGTTTGACGATGTAGCCGGAGTGGGGAAGATTGAGGACCTTGAGCTGAGGCTCAATGCTCATGTAGGCGGTGGTGATGATGACGGGAAGCTCGGGCTGGCTCAGCCGGATCCGTCGCAGAAGGTCGACCCCGTCGGTGTCCGGTAACCGCATGTCGAGTACGGCAACATCCGGCTTGTGCTGCTCCAGCTGCTCCAGCGCTTCCGCCCCAGTGGACGCAAACGCAAGATCATAGCGTGGGGTGAAGGCCCGCTCGTAACTCAAGCGCAGCGCGGGCTCGTCTTCCACTATCAGCACGCGCCGGCGGCGCTTTCCTTTACCAGTACTGCTCATGACATGCACCCGGCAGGTCGATGCCCGCGGCACCGGACAGGGGAATTAAGGTCGCGGGGTACTCTAACCTATTCTGGGGGAGCCGTCCATCCCGAATTGCCCCCGTAGGGCGGGCGGGCGGGGGGACGGATGGACGGGTGGACGGGCGGTAAGGAAGGCCGGTACTGTCGCGCCCAATCAAATGCCGCGAAGGTCCCACGTTTTCACATGGGATGAAGATCTCACCTGCTGTGGCTGACCGCCCGTCCGCCCGTCCGTCTGTCCACCCGCCTCAGGCGGCGGCCGACTCGAGCAGGAACAGGTCGTCCAGCTTGGTGAGTACCAGCAGGAAGCGGATCTCGTCGCTGGCATTCCGAAGGACCACCGCCTGGCGGCGTTCAGCGGCGCGCCGCTGGATCAGCATCAGAGCGCCAAGCCCCGCCGAGTCCACGTGACGGGTGCGACCCATATCGATGACCAGGCGTCCGACTCCCTCGGGCATCTCTTCGAGCAGCTTGATCCCGGCTTGGCGGATTTCCACCCGGCTCTCGAGCCCGAGCGTCTCCGGCGCTGCCATGCCACGTTCTGCATCGTGTGTGGTTCTCATCTTTCCTCCTTCGGCACCGAGCTATCTCATCCCGGTACATTCGACCAGGCGAGACCTCTAGTTTTGCGGCCCCGAATCACTCCGGGTGTGCTCTTATCGGGCGGATAGACGTTCGACCACAAACGTCCTCGTAGCCTCGCCTGGGGAAAAGGCGAGACTGGTGCCATCGACGACAAACCAGTAACTCTCAATCTGTTGCAACGCCTCTTACTAATCTTTGCAGTACCGTTCTACACCGCACTCCGCGGCAGACCACTGCAAAAGTAGCGGATGCGCTCGTTTGCGCTGTTATTGCCTTACGC
>JALYPB010000357.1 GCA_030856585.1 Gemmatimonadota bacterium
GAGCGCAAAGCAGTGCGGCGGGGCGGGCGAGCCGGCGGACGAGGCAAATCATAAGGTCTCCACGAGCATGCGGGCGGCCAGCTCCTTGACCAGCTTGGCGCTGACCGCCGCGGTGACCCCGGTCCGATCGGCGGCCGGGTTGAACTCCACGAAGTCGGCACCGACCACCGGTGCGGTAAGCGACTGTACCAACGCGAGCGCCTGGCGCACCGAGAAGCCCCCCGCCTCACGGTGGGAAATGCCCGGCGCCAGCCCGGGCTCGATGACGTCAAGGTCGAATGACACGTAGACCGGCGTGCTGAACTCGAGCTTCATGCCGTCGCGCCAGTCCTTCATCTCGATCACCTCCACCCCAAAGCGCCTTCCCTGCTCTCGCTGGTGCCCCGTCATCGTGCGGATACCCACCTGAACCAGCCGGTCGGTCAATCCTTCCTCCATGATCCGGGCAAACGGGCAGGCGTGGGAATACCGGTCTCCCTGAAACTCATCCCAGAGATCTCCGTGGGCATCGAAGTGGAGGATGCTGAGCCGTGGATGGAACGGTCGAAAGCCGCGAAGGATGGGATAGGTTATCGAGTGATCGCCGCCGAGCACGAGGGGTCGCCGGCCCGATTCCGCTATCCCCTTGACCGCGGCCTCGATGGAGCGCCGAACCTGCTCGGGATCCTCGTCCGCAGCGGGAGCCAGGTCGCCCTCATCATCCAACGCGGCGGCGCTGAGATCGATCCCGAGCTCTGTCCATGGGTTCCCGGCCTCGGACCAGAGGGCCTGGCGGATGGCGGGGGGCGCGCCGGCCGTGCCCCGCAGATACGAGGAGCTGCCGTCGTAACAGACCCCGAGCAACGCCACCCGGGGAGAGGCCACCGCCACCGGGCTCATTCGGCCGGGCTCCCGAGATGGGTCTGACGCTCGAGTCGCGTGAACTCCGCCGCCGCCGCCGGTTCAGGCGCCAGGAGCGAAACCAGGATGCCGGCAAGGAACGACAGTGGAATGGTGACCAACGCCGGGTTCTTGAGCGGGAACCATGCAGTCCCCTGGCCCAGAATGTCCACCTGAATCGTGGGCGAGAGGTAGATCAAGGCCAGGGTGGCGATGGTGCCGGTGGCCATGCTGGTCACGGCGCCTGCGGTGGTATAGCGCCGCCAGAAGATCGCGAGAAGCAGGGCCGGAAAGTTTGCACTTGCCGCGATCGCGAATGCCAGCGACACCATGAAGGCCACGTTCTGACCCTTGAAGGTGATACCGAGTCCCACCGCCACGATACCGAGCGCCAGGGTGGCAATCCGGGCCACCCGCAGCTGCTCCCCAGCGTCGGCGTGCCCCTTACGCACTACGCTGACCCAAAGATCGTGGGAGAGGGCCGCAGCGCCCGAGAGCGTGAGACCGGCCACGACCGCGAGAATGGTGGCGAAGGCCACTGCAGCGATAAAGCCAAGAAACGGAGTCCCTCCCAGCAGCTCGGCGAGCAGGGGCGCAGCCATGTTGCCGCCCTTGTCGACGGCCCTGATGGCATCGGGACCTATCAGCACCATCGCCCCGAAGCCAAGGATGAAAGTGAGCAGATAGAAGAGCCCGATGAGGCCGGTGGCAATGAACACCGAGGCCCGCGCCGCGCGGGCATCCGGCACGGTGTAGAACCGCATCAGGATGTGGGGCAGCCCGGCGGTGCCGAACATCAGGGCCATCCCCAGCGAAACGGCATCAAGTGGGTTCGACACCAGCTTACCCGGCGCGAGTACACCGGCGCCGTAGCGCTCCGCGGCGGCGGCGAAGAGCGCGGCAGGGCTCAGGTGAAACCGAAGCAGGACCAGCAGTGCCAGCAGCAGCGCGCCGCTCATGAGCAGCACCGCCTTCACAATCTGGACCCAGGTCGTCGCGATCATGCCGCCGAAGAGCACGTACCCGATCATGACGATTCCGACCAGGATGATGGCGTGCTCGTAGCTGAAGCCGAACATCAGCCGGATCAGTCCGCCGGCGCCAACCATCTGGGCGATCAGGTAGAGTGTTACCGTCGCCAGAGTCCCGAGCGCCGCAGCGATCCGCACCGGAGTCTGGCGCATGCGCATCGCTACCACATCGGCAAAGGTGTAGCGGCCCAGATTTCTGAGCGGCTCGGCAATCAGAAAGAGCACCACGGGCCAGCCGACCAGCCAACCAGTTGAATAGATGAGCCCATCGAACCCGGTGGTGGAAACCAGACCGGCGATACCGAGGAATGACGCCGCGCTCATGTAGTCGCCCGCCAGGGCAAAGCCGTTCTGCCCGGCGCTGATCGTCCGGCCCGCGGCGTAGAACTGTTCCGTGGTCCGGGTCCGCTTGGCCGCCCAGAAAGTGATCCCGAGGGTGATGCTGATGAAGACGAAGAAAAATGCCATGGCCACGGCGTTGGGCTGCCCGATGGCGGTATCGGCCGCGGCCTGGGTCATCGGTCCGACTCCAGCGCCCGGACCTGGGGATCGTAGACAGCGTTGGCCCACCTGACATAGATCCAAGTGAGGATCCACGAGGCCACGATCACCAGCGCGCCCAGCAGGATTCCCAGGCTGAGTCCTGGTATCAGCTGGATGGCCAGAAGCGACCGCCCAAACGCTACCAGGGCGATGAAGCCGAAGTAGAGCAAGACTGTCGCGCCGGTGAGAGTGAGCGCCATCCTCCAGCGAGCCCGGTCCAGGTCACGCAGCCGGGAGTCAGGCCCGGGCATATTCCCTCCGGGTGCCGAGGAAGTAGACCAGCGCCCCGCAGGCCACCAGAAGGATCGTGAGGCCGGCGACCTTGGCAACGGCCAGCGCCTTGTTGGGCTCGTCCGCGGCGGGGATGAGCGCCAGCCCGATCGAGACGGTTGTGACGGCGAAGCCGAGTGCAGCAAGCGCTATCGCGACCGGTCGTCCGCCGGGCACCCGAATGACATCCGGACCGGCCGGCTCTCGCTGGAGCCTGATCATCGAGGCGAACATGAGGAGATAGGGAATGAAGTAGGATATGATGGCCATGCTGACCAGCACGTCATAGGCCCCTTTCACGGTGGTGCCGGCCTGACCCAGCAGAATGAACAGCGCCGCGACTCCGGCCTGGGTGATCAGGCTGATATGGGGAGAGCCGTACCGGGGGTGAATCCTGCCGAATGCCGCGGGAAGGAACCGGTCAAGACCGGCGACAAACGGAAGCCGGGCCCCAGCCGCGAACCATGCTCCTGCCTGCCCCAGTCCTCCGACCACGATCAGCAGCGCGACGAGCGGTACCAGCTGTCCCACGCCCAGACGATCGCTCACCGTCGCAATGGCCTTCATGAAGCCCTGCAGGTGGAGGATGTCGGTGGCGGGCAGTGCCACGAGCATCGCGACGGTACAGAGAACATAGAGCGCTGTGATCAGCGCTCCAGCCAACAGCAGGGCTCGCGGGATGTTGCGGCGCGGGTTCTCGATCTCCTCTCCCATCATCGAAGCGCTCTCGAGGCCGCTCAGGGAGAACGCGATGGTGGACCAGAACACGATGTCCTTGAGGTCCGTGCTCGGGACCATGGTCCCGGAGGTGAATGGTGTCGCCGAGCCGAATCGGAGCCAGGCGGCGAGACCCAGGCCCAGGAGCAGGATCCCGGGGACCCAGAGCCCCACGGCTCCCAGATTGTGAAGCCACTTGCCGACGGCGAGACCGCGCACGTTGAGGCCCGCGGCGAGAGCCAGACCCAGCAGCGAAAATGCGATGAAGTAAAACGGCCGCTCCGCCAGATTCTGCCACTTGGGCCCGCCGATGAAGAGCGCCGCGGCCGCGGTGAAGTAGAACAGACCGGGAAAGTACGGCAGGTTACAGGTCCAGTACGTCCACCCGGTGATAAACCCCGCGAAATCCCCGAAGGCCCGCTTGCTCCATACGTAGCAGCCACCCTCATTGGGATAGCGGGACGAAAGCTCCAGAACCGTGAACATCAGCGGGACGTAGAACGCCAGGCATGCCGTCAGCCAGATGACGATTGCGCTGGGCCCCGCGGCAGCCGCCGTGCCGATCCAGCGCACGGTGAAGCCGGTGACCAGGTAGAACAGCAGCAGATCGCCAAACCCCATCGCGCGCTGTTGCCGGGCCGGCTCCTCCTGGATTGGAACGGCGGGGGGGGCGGAAACCATCACACCATGTAGTTCCGGGGAGGATTTGCCTGCTTGAGCAAGGCCCGGTCGATTCGGAAGGGCTGGATATTGCGCTCGCTGGCGCCGTCGATGGCCAGCTCGGCCAGTGTGCGCCCGATCAGGGACGCGAACTTGAATCCGTGCCCGCCGCCGATGGCGACAACCACCCCCGGGTGACCCGGTACCGCATCGAGCACGAAGTCACGGTCAGGCGTGAGGGTGTACAAGCAGGACTTGGTGTAGATGATGGG
>JALYPB010000376.1 GCA_030856585.1 Gemmatimonadota bacterium
CGGGCCCAACGGTGCCGGGAAGACCACCACCTTTCGCATGATCGCGGGCATCCTTCGGCCCACCAGCGGGAGCATTGAGATTGGGGGGATAGACGTCAACCAACGGCCGCTCGAGGCCAAGGCCCGGCTCGGGTTCATTCCCGACCGTCCCTTCGTCTACGACAAGCTCACGGGGGCGGAGTTCCTCCGCTTCGTCGCGGCGCTGTACGGCCAGCAAGGGGCGATGGTCGAGCGCCGCATAGACGAGCTGCTGGAACTATTCGAGCTGCGGCGGTGGAAGGACGAGCTTACCGAGTCATACAGCCATGGCATGCGGCAGAAGCTGATTATCTCGGGAGCGCTGGTGCACCGGCCGGAGGTTATCGTGGTCGATGAGCCCATGGTCGGGCTCGACCCGAGGAGCGCCCGTCTGCTCAAGGATCTTTTCCGCCAGTTTGTGAACCGGGGCGGCACCATTCTCATGAGCACCCACACGCTGGAGGTGGCCGAGACGATGTGCGATCGGATCGCCATCATTCACGGCGGCAGGATCGTGGCTTCGGGAAACATGTCGGAACTCCAGGAGCAGACCTCGTCCGAGCATCTTGGCCTGGAGGATCTCTTTCTCAAGCTGACCGGCGGAATGCGGGATCACCAGCTCGATACCATCCTCGACGCCTGACCTCATGCCTCCTTCAGCCGTGAAACAGCCGCGCCTTTGGACCCTCCTCACCCCTAAATGGCGAACCTCGCTCGCCCGCACCAGGCAGGAACAAACCGATTCTCGCGCCCGGGTCCTGCTTCTCAGTGTGGTCGGCCTGGTCTTCTGGATTGCCGTCTTCGGGATCGCCTTCCGGGTGCTCCGCTACTTCCGGAGCGTGGATGAGATCGGGAATCTCATGGCCGGCAAGGTCCTGGGCGTGATTCTGCTGGCGTTTCTCACCATTCTGCTTCTGTCGAACATCATCACCGCGCTCTCGACCTTCTTTCTGGCCAAGGATCTCGACCTGCTCGTCGCAGCTCCGGTCGGGGGTGTCCGGCTCTATCTGGCAAAGCTGGTCGAGACGATCGTGCACTCCTCCTGGATGGTGGGGCTGCTTGCGCTGCCGATCTTCACGGCCTACGGCATCGTGTACCGCGGCGGGTTTCTGTATCCGTTCGTGGCCCTGGCGGCCTTCATTCCCTATCTGATTCTGCCGGCCGTCGCGGGCATCGCCCTTACCCTGCTCCTGGTGAACGTGTTCCCGGCACGGCGTACCCGCGAGCTGTTGGGCCTGATCGCCACCGGGGCCGTGGTGATCGTCCTGGTAAGCCTTCGCTTTCTGCGTCCCGAGCAGCTGGCCCAGCCGGAGGGGTTCAGAAACCTGGTGGACTACCTCGCGGTGCTCCGCACGCCGACCAGCGCGTTTCTGCCGAGTGAGTGGACCGCAACCATGGTGATGAACTGGCTGCTCCGGGTGGCAGACCCGTGGCCGGTGGCCAAGCTGTGGGGAGCAGCCGCATTGGCTGTAACTCTGGGGGCGCTGCTCCACGGACGACTCTACGCCCTGGGCTTCTCCAAGGCGCAGGAAGGAGCCGAGCGTAAGGTCCGGCGGCCACTCCGCGGGCCTCTGTCCCGCCTGCTCCGATTCCTGCCGGTGTCGAGACGCGAGTTCATTCTCAAGGACCTGCGACTGTTCTTCCGGGACAACACCCAATGGAGCCAGCTCATTCTTCTGGCCGTGCTCCTGATGGTCTATCTCTTCAACATCAAGTCCCTGCCGCTGCATTCAGGCGAGCGGGTCCCGTTCCGCCTGGTAACCCTGATCTCGTTCCTCAACCTGGGCCTGGCCGGCTTCGTTCTGGCAGCGGTGGCCGCGCGGTTCGTGTTTCCCGGCATCTCCCTGGAAGGTCGCCAGATGTGGCTGCTGCGGTCGAGCCCGCTCGATCCGAGGTCCATGCTCTGGAGCAAGTACTGGCTGGGAACGATACCGCTGCTCCTCCTGGCAGTGATCATCACGGTATTCACCAACTGGCTCCTGCACGTGAGCGGCTTCATGATGGTGGTGGCCGTCGCCACCATCGTGCTCTACACCCTGGCAGCCAGCGCGCTGGCGCTGTCGTTCGGGGCGTTGTACCCGCAATTCGGAACCGAGAACGCCGCACAGATACCCACCAGCTTCGGTGGTCTGGTGTACATGATGAGCAGCCTCTGTTTGCTGGCCGTCATCATCGTAATCGAGGCCGGACCGGTGACCGAGTATCTCCGGGACCAGCGATACGCTGAACAGCCGGTGGGCATGACCGCTGAACTGGTCGTCTCTGCGGGCGCGGTGGTGCTGATCTGCGTGGCTGCCACGGTGATCCCCCTCCGGCTCGGCCTGCGGAGGATCGAGATGATGGAGTGGTAAAGGTCGACCTGTTCAGCGACACCGTTACCCGGCCGACCGCACCCATGCGCCGGTTCATGTGCGAGGCGGAAGTGGGAGACGAGCAGCAGCGCGAGGACCCCACCGTCAACCTCCTGCAGGACATGGTCGCCGACATCCTGGGCAAGGAGTCGGCGCTTTTTCTTCCCTCCGGCACCATGTGCAACCAGGTCGCCTTCGCGGTTCATTGCCGCGCCGGGGATGAGATCCTGCTCCAGGAACTGGCGCATCCCCTGTTATACGAGGCGGGAGGAGCGGCGGCCCTGGTTGGCGCGATTTTCCGTCCGCTCGCCGGCGGCGGCGGTCTCTACTCCGGGGCCGATGTCACTGCCGCCATCCGCCCTCCGGTGCACTTCATGCCCCGGACCCGGGCAGTCTCGATCGAGCAGACCAGCGCCTCCATCGGCGGCGTGTGCTGGCCTCCGGAGCTGATCGAGGAGGTGTGTGCGGCGGCGCATTCCGGCGGGCTGGTCGCTCACATGGATGGGGCCAGGTTCTTCAACGCCGTGGTTGCCACTGGAACCTCCCCCCGCGCCTTTGCCGAGCCGCTCGATTCAGTCTGGATCGATCTCAGCAAAGGGCTCGGTGCCCCGGTCGGAGCGGTGCTGGCGGGCTCTCGCGAGTTCATCGAGGAGGCGTGGCGGTTCAAGCAGCGTTTCGGCGGGGCGATGCGCCAGGCCGGCATCATCGCGGCGGCTGGTGTCTTTGCTCTCCGGCATCACGTCGAGCGGCTGGCGGAGGATCACGAGCGCGCCCGGCAGCTTGCCTTTGGCCTGGCGGAGATCCGGGGACTCAAGCTGACGCCTGAGGCCGTGAAAACCAACATCGTGATATTCGATGTGGCCGGCACCGGTCTCTCGGGGGAGACCTTTGCATCGCGCACGCTGTCCAGCCACGGTGTGCGGTGTAGTGTGCTCGGACCTACCACCGTGCGTGCCGTCACCCACCTTGATATCCCGCCGGACGGCATCGAACGAGCCCTCGACGCGGCACGAGTGGCCGTTACCGGCTAACGCTTATCTCAACCCCGGACCGCTACGGGGGGGCGGGGTCGAACCAATTGAGATCTCGAAGGTGCTGCCAACCGTGTTTCATTCTGCTTCGAGAGTGCAAGCGCCGCGGCCACGTCCGTCATTCTGTGGCAATGCGAGACAATCACCGTCCCAAGCAGGACCTCATTCACGAGGTCACCGGGCTTCGCAAGCAGATCGTCGATCTGAAGGAGCCATGGTGGCGCGGCGCCGGGTGGAGGACGCGCTGCGCGATGCCGAGGGGCTGCTCCGCTGGCTGACCGACGGCGCCCCTGTCGGGCTCTGCTTGTTCCGGCGGGACGGGACTCCGCTGGCCGCCAACGGTCCCTTCGCCCGAATGCTGGGGTACGACTCGCCGGC
>JALYPB010000253.1 GCA_030856585.1 Gemmatimonadota bacterium
ACTTTGCCCACGACTACAACTCGCCGAAGTGTCTGGTCCGGATCGGGTGCTGGGGTCCGGTGGTCAACTGCAACGTGCCGAAGCGCGGGTGGATGAACGGCATCGGCGGCTGTCCCAACGTCGGCGGCATCTGCATCGGCTGCACTATGCCGGGATTCCCCGACAAGTTCATGCCGTTCATGGACGAGCCGCCCGGCGGCTCGGTCTCCTCGGCCATGACCAAGGCCTATGGCTCGCTCATCCGGCGCCTCCGCGCCATCACCAACCACACGGTGGCCAAAGAGCCGAAGTGGCGGCACAATCGAAACGAGCTCACCACCGGCTACGCGCCTCGCTACCCGAACCAGTAAAGGACACACTTATGGCAACGATGGCGCGGGAGCGGGTTCAGCCGCAGAAGCGCAACCTCACCGACATGAACTGGGATCCGATCACCCGGATCGTCGGTAACCTCGGCATCTACACCAAGATCGACTTCGACAACAACGAGGTCGTCGAGTGCCGCAGCACCTCCTCCATGTTTCGCGGCTACAGCGTGTTCATGAAGGGGAAGGATCCGCGCGACTCGCACTTCATCACCAGCCGGATCTGCGGCATCTGCGGCGACAACCACGCCACCTGCTCCATCTACGCGCAGAATATGGCGTACGGCATCAAGATGCCGAATCTCGCCGACTGGATCGTGAATCTGGGCGAGGCCGCCGAGTTCATGTTCGACCACACTATCTTCCAGGACAACCTGGTGTTCGTGGATTTCTGCGAGCAGATAGTGAAGGACACCAACCCAAAGGTCCTCGCCAAGGCCGAGAGTACGCTGGCGCCCCACTCGGATATTCATGGCTACAAGACCATCGCCGACATCATGCGCGCGCTGAATCCCTTCGTCGGCAAGATCTACCAGGAATCGCTCCAGATGAGCCGGCTCACGCGCGAGATGTTCTGCCTCATGGAAGGGCGGCACGTCCACCCGTCGACGCTCTATCCCGGTGGCGTCGGCACCGTGGCCACGCCCCAGCTCTTTACCGATTACCTCGTCCGCCTGCTCAAGGTGTTCGACTTCGTCAAGAAATCGGTGCCGCTCAACGACGACCTCTTCGACTTCTTCTACGACGCCCTGCCCGGGTACGAAGAGGTCGGCCGCCGGCGCATCCTGCTTGGCTGCTGGGGCGCCTTCCAGGACCCGAACCATTGCGACTACGACTATCGCCACATGACCGACTGGGGCCGGAAGATGTTCGTCACTCCGGGCGTGGTGGTGGACGGCAAGTTGGTCACCACCGACCTGGTCGACATAAACCTGGGCATCCGGATTTTGCTGGGCAGCTCCTACTACGATGATTGGAAAAATGAGGAGATGTACGTGGAGAAGGATCCGCTGGGGAATCCGGTGGACCGCCGGCATCCGTGGAACCAGACCACGCTGCCGCACCCTCAGAAGCGAAACCTCGAGGAGGGGGGCAACTACAGCTGGGTGATGAGCCCGCGCTGGTATGATAAACGGACCAAGGACCTCCTCGCGCTGGATACGGGAGGCGGGCCGCTCGCCAGACTCTGGGCCACGGCGCTCGCTGGACTGGTCGACACGCCGTACGTCAAGGCCACCGGCCACAGCGTGCAGATACAGATTCCAAAGACGCCGACCCAGCCGGAGACGATGCTGGAGTGGAAGATCCCGCAGTGGTCTAACGCCCTGGAGCGCGACCGCGCCCGCGTCTATTTCGTGGCCTACGCCGCGGCGATGGCGATGCACTTCCTGGAGCAGGGGTTGGCGGAGATCCGCGCCGGCAATACCAAGGTGTTCACCGACTTCAAGGTGCCCGAATCGGCCATCGGCGTGGGTTTCACCGAGGCGGTGCGTGGCGTGCTCTCCCACCACCTCGTGATTCGCGACAAGAAGATCGCCAACTACCATCCCTACCCGCCGACGCCCTGGAATGCGAGCCCGCGCGATTCGTTCGGGGTGCCGGGACCGTACGAGGACGCGGTACAGGGAATGCCGATCTTCGAGGAGAACGGCCGAGACAAGTTCAAAGGTGTCGACATCATGCGGGCGGTCCGGAGCTTCGATCCCTGCCTCCCCTGCGGCGTGCACATGTACCTGGGCCAGGGTAAGACGATCGAAACGACTCACTCGCCGATGTTCGGGGCCGGCGGGTGAGCGCGCGGGCAACGGACGGCGCGGAGCTCGATCACCGCGCCGTCGAGCGCCGGGCGGGAGAAGTCGATGCCCGCCTGGCCGAGCTCGAGCTGCTGCCCGACGCGATAGCACGCGACAAGGCGCTCCGCGCCGTGCGCGCTCTGCTCGAGCTGTATGGAGAGGGACTCGATCGGGTTATGTCGGCGGTGTACGCGGTCGATCCGGCCCTGCCGGCGCGGCTCGCGGCCGATCCCTTCATCAGCCACCTCCTGCTGATGCACGATCTCCACCCGGTGCCGGTCGAGGAGCGAGTGCTCGCGGCGCTGGATGAAGTGCGGCCTTATCTCGAGTCGCACGGCGGCAACGTCGAGCTGCTCCGTATCGAAGAGGGCGTGGTGCACCTCCGGATGCAGGGAAGCTGCAAGGGCTGCCCCTCCTCGGCGATGACGCTGAAGGACGCAATCGAGGATGCGATTCGGAAAGCGGCGCCAGACGTGCTTGCGGTCGAGGCTGACCAGCCTCAGTCGCAGGAGGAGCCGGCACTGGTGACGCTGACGCCGAGGCGTACCGCCGCGGTCGGATGACCGT
>JALYPB010000428.1 GCA_030856585.1 Gemmatimonadota bacterium
CGCGAACGCTGGAGCGGAAGCCTCGCTACAACTTCATGACGGCGGCCTGAACAAGATTGGAGACGCGGTGGAGGAGAAACCCGTCGCGATCGCCGGCTGCGCGCGTTGTCAGGAGCGTGCACAGCAGGTCTCGCTCGGGATCTGCCCAAGCGACGGTTCCGGTGGCCCCGACGTGGCCGAATGTCCGGGCGGATCCGAGGTCGCCGAAATGGTTCCAGACGCGCGAATCCCGCAGCGCCCACCCCAGACCCCAGGGTGCGTCAAGTCCGCCATTGTGGTCCCGGGTCATGGCAGCCACCGTCGTGGGGGAAAACAGACGCGTCGATCCGTAGGCACCCCCGTCGAGGAACGTCTGCAGCAGGATCGCCAGATCGCCCGTCGTGCTGTGCATGCCTCCCCACGGGTGGCCGATGTCCCGCCAATACCGGGTGTTGGGCCCCCAGCTCCGCAGGTCCTCGTTCTCGGGACCGGTCTGGTAGATGGCGGTCTGCCCGACCGTCAACTTTCCGAGACCGAGCGTGGTTCGCGTCATGCCCAGCGGCTCGAAGATCTCCTCCCGCAGAAAGTCTCTCAGGCGCCGGCCCGTCACCCGTTCCACGATCTCCCCAGCCAGCAGCGTGCCCATGCTCTGATAGCCGAACCCGGTCCCTGGCTCGTACAAGAGGGGAGTTTTCAGCGCCGCAGCTACGAACTGGCTGAGGGCCGCGTGAGTGCGGCGGAGCTCCCTGTTCTGCGGGACCTGATCGGGCAGCCCTGACACGTGCGACAGGAGGTGCCAGACCCTCGCCTTCTCTTTGTGCTCCCCCTCGAATTCCGGCAGGTAGCGCTGCACCCGCTCGGCCAGCACCACGTCCCCCCGCTCGACCAGCAGCATCAGTCCGCACACGGCGAGCGGCTTTGAAATGGACGCGAGAATATAGATCGTATCCGGCTCGGTTGGGGGTGCGTCAGGTTGTGCGCTCAGCCGCCCGAATCCACGATGCAGTACGATTCGGCCGTGCCGGGCCACGGAGATGGACGCGGACGTCACGTGCCCGCTGCCCGTCTCCGACTGAAGGCAGTCCACGACCCGGTCCAGCCGCGACCGGGACATCCCGACATCCTCCGGGCGAGCGGCCTCGAGCCGGTTCGCCGCCGATTGCTCCGGAGCTCGGTCCGGCCGCCTGGCGACGGCTGCACCTGCGTCAGCGGGAAGCGCTGCGGTGAGACCCAGGGTCGCCAGCCCGGCGGCTCCCGCTTCGAGCAGCTCCCGGCGAGTGCTCCCCCGGCACCTCTTTTCGTGAAGACGTCGTGCGCTGGTGACATTGAGGATCCTTTCTTTGGTGGTGCCCGCACGTGGAAGGTGGTCTTGCCCGTGGGCATGGCTAGCGAAGTCCGACCAAGTCGATGATAGCGAGTGTCCTGAACTCTGCCAGCCCTGCGGAATCCGCTTCAGCTCCTCCCGGCATGACGGTCAGGATCCCTTTTCCTCGACGCGGGTGCGCGTGCGGTTGAAGACGCGGACTCGATGGCGGGTCCTCGCGAGGTGTCAGCCATCGGATAGCCCATCACGCCAAGACCGATGAATGCTACGTCGTCCGATGCCATGACGCGCTCCTCCCGGCCGCTCTGCGACCAGCGTCAGACCTGCACCGGCGTGCACGCCTTGACTCTCCCGATGCTCGTGATTAGAGTGGCCTGCCCGCCGCCGCGTACGCACGTGACGATGCTGTTGGCGGCGGCGTCCCAGTGTAGTTCGCCAAGAGGAGCCCGATGAAGTCCCGATCTGAACTCACCCGTCGCCAGTTGCTGCACACGGCGCTGGCCGCTCCGGTCGTGTCCGCCGTGGCGCGGCAATCCGACGCCCTGGCCGCGGCGCCCGCGTCCGCCGTCGCGCAGGCACCGACGACGGCGTCGCACCTGCACTCGCCGCTCTACGCGCGGCTCGGTGTGAAGACCTTCATCAACGCCTACGGCACACTGACCACCCTGAGTGGCTCGCTGATGCCGCCTGAAGTCGCGCAGGCGATGGAGGAGGCCTCGAAGCAATTCGTGCAGATCCATGACCTCCAGGCCAGGGTAGGCGCGCGGCTGGCGGAGCTGACCGGAGCAGAAGCGGCCTTCGTCACGGCCGGTGCTGCGGCGGGCATGTGCCTGTCAGCATGCGCAGTGACCGCCGGCGACGATCCGGTGAAGATGGAGCAGCTGCCGGATCTCACCGGGATGAAGAGCGAATTCATCATCCAGAAGGTGCACCGCACCCCATACGACCGGGCGTTCCGCCTAGTGGGTGTCAAGATGATCGAGGTGGAGACCGCCCAGGATGTCCGGCGCGCCATCAACCCCAGGACGGCGGCGCTGGCGATGATCCTCAGCCATAACCAGCTCGGACACAAGGTCGAGCTCGAGGAAATGATTGCTCTCGCCCATGGGGCGGGGCTCCCGCTCATCCTCGACGCCGCCGCGGAAGTGCCGCCGGCCGAGAACCTGAGTAAGTTCGTGAAGATGGGGGCCGACCTGGTCATGTTCAGCGGCGGCAAGAATTTGCGGGGGCCGCAGTGCAGCGGACTTCTGCTCGGGCGGAAGGACCTGATCGCCAAGGCTTACGCGAACAGCTCTCCGCACAACCGGTTCGCGCGCATCGCGAAGGTCGGCAAGGAGGAGATCGTGGGGCTGCTCACCGCGGTCGAGCTGTTTCTGAAGCGCGACGATGCCGCTGAGCGCCGGAAGCACCATGCAACGCTCGAGCGCGTCGCCGAACGGCTCAAGGGCGCCCCCACGGTCATCACCGAGTTCATCACCAATGACGACTACAGTCACTCGCCCCGACTCTCCGTGCAGTGGAACGAGGAAAAGACGGGCGTGAGTCTGGATCAGATGATGGACCGCCTCCTCAACGGCGTACCACCGATCGTGGCCACCGACATGACCACATACAGGCCGAACTGGACTCGCGGCATCGGTATCTTCCCGTACAACCTGCGCCCTGGTGAGGAGATCATCGTTGCCGACCGGGTCAGGCAGATTCTGACCACCCGGAGCTAGCTGCTA
>JALYPB010000443.1 GCA_030856585.1 Gemmatimonadota bacterium
GGGGCAGTTAACAGCTTACCCTCGATGCACCTGTCCCCCGGTCCTATAACTTCGTTTCGAACTTCACCTGCCTGACCCGCTGCCCTCCTGCCCCGCTGCCCCGCTAGTGTTCCGCCCGCATCAGGCCGATGAACACCGCCACCAGCAGGGTGAACACGAAGGCCTGCAGGAAAGCGACGAAGACTTCAAGCACCATCACCCCGGTGGCCAGTAGCGATGCTCCGACGCCGACCAGATAACTCTGGAACAGGAAGGTCAGGCCCAGCAGTGCCAGGACGAGCACGTGTCCCGAGGTCATGTTGGCGAAGAGTCGAACCGCCAGCGCGAATGGCTTGGCCAGCTTGCCGATGAGCTCGATGGGCGTCATGACCACGAGCAGCAGCACCTTCAGCACCGCCCCACCTACTCCGCCCGGCAAGCCCGGGGGAAGGTAGAAGATCGTCTTCATGTAGCCCTTGAACCCCAACGTCAGCATTCCCGTCACCTCGATGACGACGAATGCCATGACGGCGAGCGCCGCGGTCACCGAGATGTTGCTGGTGGCGGTAGCCCCATAGGGCAGGAGCCCAAGGAGGTTCATGGCCAATACGAAGAAGAAGACCGTCAGGAGGTACGGCGCGTACCCCTCACCGTGGTGGCCCACGTTGGGCAGGACCACTTCCTGCCTGACCCACAGCACCATGGCCTCCATGGCCCCGGCGAATCCCCTGGGTGGCTTCCCCTGTCCCTGGGCCCGCGCGTTGGCGCGGGCGCTGAACACGAGCACCAGCGTTACGAGGGTACCCGCCAGCAGCATGTAGACCAGATGCTTGGTGGGCGATAGATCGAGGTAGCGCGGCTGGCCGTGGGAATCGGTTCCGAGGGGGACCTTCCAGTTGTCCGGGAGATGAATCACCTTCCCGCCCGGCAGCTCCAGCTCGTGGGAGTTCGCGATATGGTGCGCGATATCGATCTCGTTCCGGCTGGCCTCGTGCTGGCTAGACGGAGCCACGGCATCGTGCGCAACCTCGGCCGTCGGCTTCTGCGCGAGCGCCGGAGTACCGAACACCGCGCCGGCTGCTAAAACCAGCCACACCCTGATCGCGATTGAACGCCAGCTACGAATCATCGTGCCTTGATCTCGGAATTTTTTCCCAGCACGGTCACCACTTCCACGACGAGCAGCACCAGCATGGTAGCGACGATCGCCGCCAGGGTAGCAATCAGCTCCCAACGAAGCTCCGGTACCAGGACCAACCCTGCAAGAGCCACCAGCATCAGCCGGATCACCATTCCCATGACCCAGACCAGCTGGAACCGATCAGTGCCGATGCTCCGGACCGTCCACCAGCCCAGCGGCGCCTGCACCGCGAGCGCGAGTCCGATGCCCCAGGCCACCTCGCGCCGGATGTACGGCGACACGGTCAACACCGCCACCAGCCCGATTATCGCCACCACCAGAAGCCCGCTGGCATATCGGCCCCCAGCGGTCATGGCTTTCCGTCTTCTTTCCGGCCCAGGGATCGAATGAGCCAGTACATCGTGCCACCGAAGCCGAGGAACGCCGCCAACACCGTGAGCAGCCCGCCGGTGTCGAACCTTCGGTCGGCCCACTGCCCGATCCAGACGAAAAGGAGCAGGCTGACTGCCAGTTGGACACCTAGTCCGGCGTAGCGCATGGGCACCTTCCTCCGCCCCGAAAACCAGGGCTGGACGGCGCTAAGCTACCCGCTTGTGAAATTTTTCGCAAGCGATATTGTCGCGCTGGCATACCGCCTCGAACGCGGGTAATCTCAAGGAGCTAGGAGCTGGGAGCTAGGAGCCAGCAGCTAGAAACCAGCTCATAGCTAACAACTAATAGCCGCCCACCGGCCTTATCGCCGCGGACCTTCACCGACAAACCATGACCGCTACTCAAGCCGCACCGCACGACGACGTCCAACAGCTGGAGCGCCTGGTCGGCGCCGTCAATCGGCTCCGTACCCAGGTCGCCCAGCGTATCGTGGGCCAGAGCGACACCGTGGACGGCATTCTCACAGCGGTGCTGGCCGGGGGCCACGCGCTCCTGATCGGCGTGCCCGGCCTGGCCAAGACCCTCATGGTCCAGACTGTGGCGGAGGCGCTGAACCTCACCTTCAATCGGGTTCAGTTTACCCCCGACCTGATGCCGAGCGACATCACCGGCACCGACATCATCGAGGAAGACCTCACCACGGGGCATCGCGCCTTTCGCTTTGTGAAGGGTCCCATCTTCGCCAACGTGGTGCTGGCCGACGAGATCAACCGGACTCCACCGAAGACGCAGGCGGCGCTGCTTCAGGCCATGCAGGAGCATCAGGTGACGGCGGGCGGCACCACTTACCACCTGCCCGACCCCTTCTTTGTGCTGGCCACCCAGAATCCTATCGAGCAGGAAGGCACCTATCCGCTTCCCGAGGCACAGCTCGACCGTTTCATGCTCGAGCTCCGGGTCAACTACCCCAGCCGTGCCGAGGAGGAGGCGATCGTCGAGCAGACCACCGGCACCACCCGAGTCGCCCTCCATCCGGTGCTGGACGCGCAGTCGGTGCTGGCCATGCAGGCCCTGGTCCGCCGGATCCCGGTGTCGCGGGGCCTCATTCGGGCCGCTGTGACCCTCGCGCGCATGACGCGCCCGGGTGACAGCGAGGCGCCGGCCTTCGTAAAGGAGTTCATCGAGTGGGGAGCGGGCCCCCGGGCGTCACAGTATCTGGTGCTCGGAGCCAAGGCCCGGGCCGCGATCGCCGGACGCCCGATGGCTGACCTCGACGATGTGCGGGCGGTGGCACCGGCGGTGCTCCGGCACCGGCTGGTGACGAATTTCGCGGCCGAGGCAGCCGACCGGACCGCTGAGGACCTGGTGCGGGAACTGATGAGTGGGAAGGGCTGGCTGGGCAGCTGAGTGGGGGGTAGTCCACAAAAACAAGAAGGCCCGGCCGTACTGGCCGGGCCTTCTGCGCTTAGTGCTGTTTGGTCAGGCCGCCGGCTCCAGAAACCCACCGACCGGCACGATCATCTCGTCGAACGCTGTAAAGGCCTCGCCGGTCACCTCGAAGATCTCCTGCAGGGCCGCGGCTTCGTCATCGCTCAGCGGCTGGCCGTTGGCACCGGTGATCACCGGGTCGGCGGTGCCGCTGGACGTGATTGTCGCGAAGGTGTTGCCGTTGACGCGCACCGTCAGCGTGCCGCCGGCTTCAGTGATTTCCCCGACCATCGAGACACGTCCATTCGGCCCGCTAACGCTGAGGTTGATGCCGATGGTCCCACTCTGAGTATCGAGCCCGGTTATGGTCATGCTGAGGTCGATCGAAAGATCCCGCTGCGGAACATCGACGGTGTACACCAGGGTCAGTCCGGCAGCCTCGGTTACGGTGGCGCGCAGGTTGAGGTTGGCACGGATCGCCCCATCGGTGACAAACCCGGCCACGGTGACCTGGCCTGTGGCGGCGGCGACGCTCACGGTGTAGTCGAGATAGGTGGTCTCGCCGGAGACGACTATGACGCGCGCCGCCTGGGTGGAGCTCCCACTCAGGTCGGTGAGCTCCACATATCCCACCTCTGCTAGCGGCAGCACCGGCTCGAATGTCACCGGGTTCACTGCATAGATAAGGAAGCGGACGCCATTATCCGGAGCACCCGGGCGCGTACCCGGGACATAGGAACCGTCCACGTATTCGAAGGTCTTGCCGGCTGCTTCTGTCGGGATGGCGGCGCTCGATGCGCTGAAGCTCCGGTTCGCCGACTTCGGGACGAGGGCAGCGACGCGCTCGGCATTGCGTCGCGCGGCGGCCCGGAGGCCGGCAGGTGTCGTAGCGCGGCGGAAATCGAAGGCCTGGGCCGACGCGGAGATCAGCGGGGCCGCCGGTGCCAGCGCCGCATCAAACTGAAGGCTGAATGCCGCAAAGCTGCCGAACACCGGGGATGCGAAGGTAGAGTTCATCGCCTCCAGGTCCGCCGAGGTTCCGGCCGGGTTGAACGGGACGTCGGGGCCGGAATCGCCGCAGCCGGTGAGCGCCACGCAGACGGTGGCCAGCACAGTCACAGATCGCTTCGCGAGTTGCAGAACGCTCATGGTCATACGCTCCTCAGCAGGCAGCCCAGGGCGGTGATCCAGTCGTCGAGCCACCGGCCGCGAGCTGCTAAGTACGTGGGGGTATACAGCTTGAGTCACCGTCCGCCGCCGATGCGGAACCGGCATCGGCGGGGTTCGAGGCGGGATTGAGGCAACGGCTATGCCAAGAGTTGCAGTAGGTAGGAGCTAGGAGCTAAGGCGCTCCAAACTCCCGACTCCTAGCTCCCGACTCCCAGCTCCTAGCTCTTCTTCGGTTCCACCGGCAGGCCCTCCTTCTTCCAGGCCTCCCAGCCTCCCACCAGCGCGCGCGCCTTGGGCCAGCCTGCCGTTCGAAGCTCTCGCGCCACCCGGGCGCTTGTGGCTTCGTCCTTTCAAGCACAGTAAAGAACCACCGTTCCGTGAGTGTCGAGCCCCAGCTGCCGAGCCTGGCGCACCGCGTCGTCGGGCGGAAGGCGGATGGCGCCCTTGGCCTGGAGCGGGTCGTCCTGGTAGGAGCGGTCGGTGCGCACGTCGGCCAGCACCACCGGCTCTCCCGCTTCCTGAAGCTTCCGCGTCTCGGCGAGTGTGATCCGTTCGGGCACCGGCGCGTCGGCTTTTGCCGGCTTCGCCGCCGGCCGCGGCTCCGGGCCGGTCGAAGCCGCCGGGGATGGCCCGGTCTCCTTTCGCAGAAACAGGGCGATGCCGGCGCCGTGCAGGAACACCGAAAGCAGCACGACCAGACAGGTGATCTCGAACAGACGGGCGCTGCCGGGCATGCCGGCAAAGACCGGCAGCAGGATCAACAGGAGCGAGCTCAACCCCCTGGGCCCGAACCAGGCGATGAGCCGGCGGTCGCGCGGGGCCACCCCCGCCTGGGCCAGCACCGGCAGCAGCACCAGCGTGCGGGCCGCGAGCGCCACCAGCGCGAACAGCAGCGTGCGGGCATCCGCCACCGCGACGCCGCTCCATATGAGCCAGGCGCCGAACGCCACGAAGGTGAACAGCAGGAACATCTCCGCCGTGGCCTGGCCATAGTCGAGGAAGCAGTCGCACAGCTCCACATCCATCACCGCCACCACGATCCCGGCGGCGAACGCGGCGAGAAACCCGCTTCCGCCCACCGACTCCGCGGCGGCAAACGCGGTGAACGCCACGCCCAGCGCGTAGAGCGATTCGTAGTCGCGCCGCACTCCGACCCGGCTGCGAATTTTTTCCAGCAGCGTAATGGCGACGAAGCCGACCAACGCGCCCAGCGCCGGGCCCAGGATGAATAGGCCAACCGCGTGACGGCCGATCACCATCGGGGTCATGACCCCTCCCGCCTGCACGGCCAGGGTGGCGAGCACCACGATCGGCAGCAACACCACGTCGTTCATTCCGCTCTCCAGCCGGAGCGCCACCCGCGCCGTAGGCGGAAGGCTGGGCCGCCGGAGGAGATTCCGGAGCAGCACGGGATCGGTGGAGGCCAGAGCCGCGCCCAGGATCATCGCCTCCAGCCAGCCAAGACCGAGCAGCTGCCAGCCGGCCAGGCCGATCAGCACCGCCGGGATCAGACTCCCGGGGCCGAGCACCAGCAGGGCGAGACGCCGCTGTCGTCCGACCTCGCCCATATCCATCGCGATGGCATCGCTGAACAGCACCAGGACCAGGGCGAGGGTGGCGATGATCTGGAGGGTGGGAGACTCGAGCGTGAGGGTGATCAGCCCGAGACCGGCGGGGCCGAGCAGGGCGCCGAGCACCAGAAAGATGCCGACCTGCGGCAGCCCGCTGCGCTCGATGATGCCCGA
>JALYPB010000467.1 GCA_030856585.1 Gemmatimonadota bacterium
CACCTACCGCTCGGCCAACCGGCTCGGACGGTAATTCACGAAGAGCAGCAGCCCGGTGAACGGCGCAATCAGGGTTCTGAAGTCGTGGGTGAGCAGGTAGGCCAGCGTGCCGAGCAGGGCGGGTGCCTCAACCAGCGCCCAGATTCCAATGGCCCGGCCCAGGTTGGCTTTCCACCATTCATCCTGGGAAAGCCTGGGGCCGGGTGGCGTCAGCCGTGCGGCGGTGTACATGGCCGCGCCGAAGAGCACGGCACTCATAACGAAGAGCCCGAGATACAGCACCCGCCTGTCGGGTAGGGCCGAGACCGGCACCGAGCTGTTGGTGCCGATGTACCAGGCGGTTCCCAGAAACAGCATCACCCCCAGCACCAGCGCCGCGTGAATGATTCGGGCGCTGAGGGTTGGTGAGGTCGGAGCTGCGGGCGGCACGCTATCTCCGGGCAACGCGATAGAGCAACGCGCCGAGGACCGCGAACATGGCGATAGCGGCAACATCGCTGGTGGCAAAGCCGCCCATGAGTCGCTCGAGTCCGACAACGTGCGCGAGGTAATCAGCTGCGGGGACCTGCGCCGCCTCCGCCCTCAGCACCATGGCCGCGGCCACCCCGGCTATGGCCACCCCGGCTATGGCGCCGCCGGCGATCAGGCCGCTGGCGTAGAGCACGCCGGGTCCGGACTCCACCTCGGCTATGGAGCGGGACCCGCTCCGGAGCCGGCGCTCGACCAGCCAGCGCACGGCGCCCCCGATGAACATCGGGGCCGAGGTCGAGATCGGCAGGTAAACGCCCACGGCTATGGGCAGGGACTGAAGACCCATGAGCTCGATGGCGATGGTGAGAAAGACTCCGATCAGGACCAGGCCCCAGGGCAGCCTCTGGGTCAGAATCCCGTCGGTGACCAGGGCCATGATCGTCGCCTTGGGAGAGTCGAGCTTGGTGACCGGCTTGCCGTCGATCTCCCGGATCCGGCCGCCGATCCCGGGGTCAACCAGATAGGCCACCTCCCGGCTCCCGGGGTCGAGGAGGTACTTGCCCGGCTGCACACCCTCGGTCGGCAGGTTCACCCGCACCACGTCCCACTCCCGCCCTTCGTGCCGCATCCGCTCACCGAGGCTGGTGACCGACCGGTCGCGAGCGCCCGGGGGCGCCGCCTGAAGCGCCACCCCGGGATGACGCTCCGGCACGACATTGGTGTAGGTGGTGTTGAGGAGGGAGATGGTCCAGCCGATGGCCAAGGCGGAAGTCATGGCCCCAACCATGATCGCGATCTGCTGCCGCTTCGGCGTGGCCCCAACCAGGAATCCGGTCTTGAGGTCCTGGCTGGTGGTACCCGCCAGGGCGGCCGATACCGCAATCACGGCCGCGATCGAGATGGCCGCCACCCGGTAGTCCACTCCGGTCCAGCCGATCAGCAGGAAGATGGACGCCGTGCCGATCAAGGCGGCGATGGTCATACCCGAGATCGGATTGGCGCTGACGCCGATCACGCCGGTGATGCGGGAGGAGACCACCACGAAGAAGAAGCCGAAGACCATGATCAGAACCGCGCCCAGCAGGTTGACGCCTACCTGAGGGACGAGTGTGAGCACCAGCACCAGACCGATCGAGCCGGCGATGGTCACCCAGATCGGCAGATCGATATCGGTCCTGAGCCGGCCGCTGAGCTCGCCTGCGCTCCGCTGCAGGTCCTGGAACCCCGACCGGAACGCCCCCACGATCGTCGGCAGGGCCCGCAGCAAGGCGATGATGCCCGCCGTTGCCACCGCGCCCGCGCCGATGTAGAAGACGAACTCGGCCCGGACCTCGCTCGGGCTCATGTCGCGAATGAGCTTGGTCTCGGCGAAGATCGGCTGGGTCAGTCCGGAGCCGAAGAGGGTGATGGCCGGGATGAGCACCAGATAGGCCAGTGAGCCACCGGCAAACAGGTAGCCGGCGATTCGCGGGCCGATGATGTAACCGACTCCGAGCAGCTCGGGCGACACCTCGGCCGAGATGGAGGCGTTCTTGTAGAAGCTGGATACCCGGCCGGGATACTCCTTCCAAAGATGGAACCCCGCCATCAGGAACTTGTAGGCGAAGGCGATCCCGAACGCCTGGAACAGGAGCCGGGCCTGGAGCCCGCCCTTGTCCCCGGCTATCAGGACTTCGGCGCAAGCGGTGCCCTCGGGGTAGGTGAGCTTGCCATGCTCCTTCACGATCAGCGCCCGCCGGAGCGGGATCATCAGCAGGATGCCGAGCAGCCCGCCGATCACCGCGATCACCGCCACCTTGCTTACGTTCAGGTCGTAGCCCATCAGCAGAATGGCGGGGAGGGTAAAGACCACCCCGGCCGCGATCGACTCACCGGCGGAGCCGGTGGTTTGCACGATGTTGTTCTCCAGAATCGTGGACTTCCCCAGAGTCCGGAAGAACGCCACCGCCAGCACCGCGATGGGGATCGAGGCGGAAACCGTGAGGCCGATCTTGAGCGCGAGGTAAACGCTGGAGGCGGCGAACACGATGCCCAGAACGGCTCCCAGAACCACGGCCCGGATGGTGAGCTCGGCGGGTGACTGGGTGGCCGGGACATAGGGCTTGAACTCGGACTCCGGAGCTGCCGTGGGCCGGACTTGGGTGGCCATGCGATGCCTTGGTATCGTGGGAAGCGTGACGATGGACGGCTAGAAGGTACGGGGCCCCCCTGAGTCCGTCCAGCCGAGGGGTGAACTGTGATGACCGCTGGATAGCCCAGCAGGGCCTCCCCAGGCGCCAGGTGTACATTTGCATGGGGAAGGATGAACGCCAAACCGGGTAGGCTGAAATGCGCTACTTAATACTTGCGGGATGGCTGGCGCTCGCCTGCGCCAAGAGCGAGCCGGTCCCTGAGTCCAAGCCAGTGCCGGCTGCCGACTCCAAAACGGAAAGAGCCGGGCTACCCGCGTGCGACTCGGCGGGACTGGATGCTCGATTCTGCCGTGACACGACCTATCGCTAGTGCGCCCACACTGCAACTTTCTGCAGTAATCGCTGCGTGGGGAGCGGCTCCTTTTCCTCGCTTCACAACCTGTCGGCGGGCCATTCTGCGCTCTTGCGCTTCATTTTGCCTCGCGTAGATTGTGACTCGGTGTCTTCGCACACACGTTACGCAGGCCGCAATGGGTTTCCTCAACGCCATGGTTCGCAGGCTCGACCTTACTGGCTCCTTTAACGGGGCGGGCACCCTCGGATTTTGTCCGCCTGCCCCTATATGAAACGTTCTTGAGCGCCTCAATGAATTGATTGAGGCGCTTTTCAGTTCCGCAGGTTCGCAGCGCTGGTTGGCCGCGGGCGCTCGGCAGGCGAAGATCCGTAACACCGCTGGATGTCACAATCATGATTTCCCCGGTCACGGCGACACGTGAGTCTATGCTCGCGCCAGCCGGGCCGCCCCTGAGGAGGTAGGCGAATGAGTCACGGTACCAATCGGCAGTTTCGCGTGGGAGCATTGCTGGCTGCGTTAGCGTTGGGCGCGGGAGCCACTGCCGCCCACGGCCAGACGCTCGACGAGTTGAAGTTCAAGAAGTTCAAGGGCCAGCCCAGTGAAGATCTGCTATCGTCGGGCGGCATGTTCGCCGTTTTCGGACAAGATCAGCCAGTCCAATCTCCTGGCGAGCTGAACCGGGGCAGCCACGACAACGGGCGCGCCAATACGTTCGTCAACGACCCGTGCCTCGATCCGAACCCGCCGAGATTCGACCGGACCCTTCAGAGCGAAACCGAGATCGCAGTGCTGAACGCGCCGGGCTCCATGGGAAAGAAAATGGTGGCCGGATGGAACGATTCGGAGGGATTCTA
>JALYPB010000488.1 GCA_030856585.1 Gemmatimonadota bacterium
GCGCACGCGCGGCACTCGCAACGGCCGGCGTTCGCAACGTGACGGTGCTGGTGGGAGACGGCACGCTCGGCTGGCGCCCGTTTGCGCCCTACGACGCCATCCTGGTGTCGGCGGCATCGCCGGAGGTGCCTGCCCCTCTCGTGGAGCAGCTGGCACCGGGGGGGCGCATGGTCATCCCTCTCGGGAATCGAGCATCCCAGTCCCTGACGCTGGTCGAGCGTCAGGGGGAGGGAGTGCGGACCAGTACCATCGCCGATGTTCGATTTGTGCCACTGGTAGGTGAGTTCGGCTTTCGCCAGGAATAAACCAAGAGGATCGTGAATGGATCTGCTGCCTCGCATTATCGATCTCTTTCTGCACCTGGATACCCACCTGGGCCAGCTGATCTCCCAGTACGGCACCTGGACGCATCTGATCCTGTTTCTGATCGTCTTCTGCGAGACCGGGCTCGTGGTCACCCCGTTTCTGCCGGGCGACTCGCTGCTCTTTGCTGCCGGGACCTTTGCCGCGCTCGGCGCGCTCGACCTCTGGCTGGTGGTCCTGCTGCTGATTATCGCCGCGATCGCGGGTGATACCGTGAACTACTGGATCGGCGCCTATATCGGTCCCCGCGCGTTCAGGGGCGACATCCGGTTTCTCCGAAAGGAGTACCTTGACCGGACTCACGCCTTCTACGAGAAGCATGGCGGCAAAACCATCATCCTGGCGCGCTTTGTCCCGATCATCCGGACCTTCGCTCCGTTTGTCGCGGGAGTAGGAGCCATGAGCTACCCGAAGTTCATCGTCTATAATGTGGCAGGTGCCGTGCTTTGGGTTGGGCTCTTCGTGCTCGGCGGCTATTTCTTCGGCAACATCCCCGTGGTTCGCGAGAACTTCACGCTGGTGATCCTTGCCATCATCGCGATCTCGGTGCTGCCTATCGCGGTGGAAGCGCTACGAGCTCGCCGGAGCCGGCCGGCATGACGACGAGATTCCAGGTGTTTGGAGCGGTGCAGGGGGTCGGCTTTCGCTGGTTCGTGGCCCGGCACGCCCGGTCGCTCGGCCTCACCGGCTTTGCCCGGAACCTCCCCAATGGGAGCGTCGAGGTATTGGTTGATGGGCCCGATGAGGTGATGCCGACGCTCGAGGGGCTACTGCGGAGCGGTCCGGCGAGCGCGCACGTCGAGCGGGTGGAGCGATCCACCGAGAGCACCACGATACTGTCAGGGACGGGCTTCGATGTCATGTAGGCTGGCATTCATCAGGATCACGTGAACCGATGACCACGGTGGCAGACCGAGTTCAGCAGAGCCTGCGCGCCATACCGGACTACCCCAAGCCCGGCATTCTCTTTCAGGATATCACACCGGTACTCCGGGACGGGCCACTGCTGCGGGAGGTAGTCTCGGACATGTGCCGTCCTTTCCGGGACCGCGAGGTCACTCACGTGATGGGGATCGAAGCAAGAGGGTTTATTCTGGGCGGTGCGGTGGCGGCCGCTTTAGGCGCGGGCTTCGTGCCGGCCAGGAAGCCTGGGAAGCTGCCGTGGGAACGTGCCAGCGAATCCTATGATCTCGAGTACGGCAGCGATTCGCTCGAGGCCCATCGAGACGCCTGGAATCGCGGAAGCCGGGTCCTGGTGGTCGACGACGTGTTGGCCACCGGCGGTACTGCCAGGGCCGCAGGACAGCTGGCGCGGGGGCTGGGCGCGGAGTTGGTGGGGTGGAGCTTCCTGCTCGAGATCGGCGCACTGGCTGGACGGGATCGGCTTTCCGGCGCTCCCTATCACACGGTGGCGAGGTGCTAGCGGACCGCAGTTCAGGGGCCCTCACGGGGTTGCACCGGCCGGTGCAGGGGTGCCATTTTCCCCTGTTCCGGTGGTTCCGGGCGGGCTTCGGCTGCGAAACTACCTGAAGCCTGGGTTCATAGGTTCAAGCTAACCAGGTAGTTACGACTCGCCCCCGTAGCTCAGATGGATAGAGCAGCAGTTTCCTAAACTGTTGGCCGCGTGTTCGAGTCACGCCGGGGGCATGCGCGCGGTGCCGTCGAGGGCCGCAGGATTCTTTCACGAACCCTATTGCTGGACACAAATGGCAACGACAGTGGAACCGACCCGGACAGCCCCGACTCCAGCTCCAGTAGCAACCACACCCTGGTACCAGCGCCGCCAGCGACACCTGCTGGCCGGCCTCGCGATTCTTGCGGTGCTGGCACTCGTCGCCTGGTTTGTGATGGCGAGCGGGAGGCGGAAGGAGGAGTTCGCTGCTCGCAGCCTCAATCAGGCCAGAGCAGCCGCCGAAGCCGGTAATCTGCCGTTGGCGTCCAGTGAGCTTCAGAGGCTGATCTCGGCGTACAAGGGGACCGATGCGGCCAGCGAGGCCGTGATTACGCTCAACCAGGTCCGGATGGTCAACGGCCAGAGCGAGCTGGCGGCGGTGGGGCTGAAAGAATTCCTGGCCGCCAAGCCCAAGCCTCAATACGTCCCGCCAGCCACCGGATTGCTCGGTGCCGCCCTGGAGAACTCCAAGCACTGGGTCGAGGCCGCCAATGCCTATACTCAGGCGTCGACCGCCTCCGACGTCGACTACCTGAAGGCGAAGTATCTGGTCGATGCGGGTCGCGCCTATACGGAGGGTGGCAAGCAGGAGGAGGCAGCCAAGGCGTATCGAGCAGTGCTCCAGAAGTTTCCCAAGACACCCAGCGCCACGGAGGCCGAGGTCCGCCTGGCCGAGGTCACCCGGGGGAAGATGTAGCGTAATCGAGGAGGCTGGGGCTGACGCAGACATACGGGGGTCTCATGGGAGACCCTTCTTTTTCAGAGCCTGAATCGAAGGACGTATAAGATATGTTATGTTAAGTATTCGTGGGGAAAACTGTGGAGAACTGTGGACTACTGCCCCGAGATGTCTCATATGTCTTTACGGTGTAGCAAGATATGACGTGCTAATGATGCAGTGGACTTACTTGCCCTCCCAAACGCCCCGAAACAACAGGCGCCCCTGGCCAGCCAGCCAAACGTCCGAAGCCTGGGCCCGATCGAGTTGAGCCCGGACGGTGAGCAGCGGCCCTCCCCTGCTCTGGAAAATGAGCGGCAGCTGGGCCTCGCCCCGGCTGGCCAGCGCCAGGGCCGCCGCCACCGTCCCGGTTCCGCAAGCCAGCGTTTCCCCCTCCACTCCGCGCTCAAAGGTTCGGATGAGCCACGGGCCGTCTGTCTGCCTGGAAGGACCGACGAAGTTCACATTTGCCCCCCCCGGCCCGACCCGGGACTCCGACCGCAGCATGCGGCCGCGCCCCGCGACATCGACGGACTCGATGTCCTCTACCCGGACCACGAGGTGTGGCACTCCCACGGTTCCGAACGCGAGCCAACGCTCACCCGGTCCCATGGGCACATCGGACTCCCGCGGAAGGGAGCAGTCGGGCAGGTTGATCTCAGCCTCGTCAGCCTGGGCCCGTGAGATCACCCGCACCAGCCCGGAGTCGGTCATGAGGCAGAATTCCCCGGGCGCCACCATCTCCAGGTCGACTGAGAGCCGCCCGCTACAGAGCGCCGCGTTCCCGCACATGGCGCCACGTGAGCCGTCTGAATTCCAGTAGGACATCCGGACGGTGCCGGCTGTTGAGGGCGTCAGGATGACCATGCCGTCGGCCCCCACGCCGTTGCGGCGATCACAGATAGCCCGCACCCGCGCCGGCGGCCAGGCATCGGGCACCGTGGCCCGGCCATCGAGCATCACGAAGTCGTTGCCCGAGCCGGTCATCTTGAAGAAGAGGGTTCCCCTCACAAGCGGCCGATGAGCGATTGGAGGCGGAGCCACCACACCATCCAGATCGCCTCCCGGACGATGCGCTTGTTCATCTTGCTCTGCCCTTCAACCCGGTCGGTGAACACGATGGGGATTTCCACCAAACGGTATCCCTTCTTCCAGGCGCGAAAGCTCATCTCGATCTGAAAGGAGTACCCGTTGGAGCGCACCTTGTCGAAATCGATGGACTCGAGCACCTCGCGCCGAAAGCACTTGAATCCGCCGGTGGAATCGGCCAGGGGCAAGCCGGTGATCCAACGGGCGTACTCATTGGCTCCGATCGAAAGAAGCAGCCTCGAAATGGGCCAGTTGATCACATTGACGCCGGTGCGGTACCGGGAGCCGATTACCACGTCGGCGTCGTTGGCGGCTCGCACGAAGTCGCCCAGAAACCTGGGATCATGCGAGAAATCGGCGTCCATCTCGAAAATGAGATCGTAGGAGCGCTCGAGGGCCCAGCGGAATCCAGCCAGGTAGGCCTTCCCCAGTCCCGATTTTGCCGGCCTGTGGAGCACGTGCACCCTGGGTGTCGTTGCCGCCAGCTCATCAGCCAGCTGCCCGGTACCGTCGGGTGAATTGTCATCCACCACGAGGACTTCGAACCTGGGGTCCTGGTGCAGGATCGCGGGCACGACGAGCGGGAGGTTGACGCGCTCGTTGTACGTCGGGACGACGACCAGTAGCCGCTCAGCCACGAGCCCTACGAAGGTGCAGAACGGCGCCGAGGAGTGTAATGAGGAGGACAGCCGCCCAGGTCGCGGCAGAGATCATGGTCGCCATGCGGACAATGGTGGGCCGATAGCGCATGATCACCCGGTGCTCGCCACTCCCGGCCAGGGGAACCGCCATCAACGCATGATTAGCCCGAATCACCGGGACCGGAACTCCATCGACTTCCGCCTTCCACGACCTATGGTAGGTGCGGCTCACGTGCAGGAGTGCCGGCCCGGTGGAACGCACCCGCACTGCCAGGGTGTCGTCACCGTTGCCCTCGATGACCGCCGTGCCGGTGCCGCCAGCCTGTCCCACCGCCAGCACCGGCTCCTCCACAATGGTGGTCTTGGCCGGATCAAACGTCGGCGACCAGAGCGTCGTAATGCGCCGGCTGGAATCGGGCTCTACCTGTATTCCAGGTACTACCGACACACCCGGCAACGCGGCCTCGTTCAGGTACACCGACACCCGCTGGTCCGCACCGAGGAGCCGATA